>JAEDNB010000132.1 GCA_016302725.1 Lentisphaeria bacterium | reverse complement strand
TGGCGTGGGCGGCCTCCACCACGCGCTTGGTGATGGCCACGTTTTCCTCGAAGGGCTTGGAGGAGGCGTCAATCATGACGGAGCTGTAGAAGCCGGAGTTGATGCAGTCCATGCAGGTGGCTTCGTCACCGTGGTCCAGGTGGACGGCGAAGATGGCCTCGGGGAAGACCTGGTCGGCGGCGCGGATGATGCCTTCCAGCATCAGTTTGTTGGTGTAGCTGCGGGCGCCCTTGGAGATCTGGATGATGAAGGGGGCTTTGCTGGCGATATTGCCGCGGAAGAGTCCCATGCACTGTTCCAGGTTGTTGATGTTATAGGCGCCGATGGCATACTTGCCGTAGGCCTGCTTGAAGAGTTCCTTCGTGGTGACAATCATCGCTTTGGTTCCTTCTTGGTGGTTGGAGGGGACCGGGGGAGCCGGCCCCGCTGGAGAAAGTGGGCGTACTATAGCCCTTGAATCCCGTTTTCCCTACTGTGCCCCTGGGGCGGGGGCGGCTCAATTGGAGCGGGAGGGCACCTTGAGGACGGTGACCTGGGGCTTCAAGTCGCTGTCGCTCTTGATCTGGGGATTGAGTTGAAGGAGGTCCTCCACAGTGGTTTCATACATGTCGGCGATGCTCTGGAGGGTCTCGTTTTCGGCGGCAGTGTGGTTGAAGTAGTCCCACTGGGCGACCTTCTCCTCCGTCTCGGCGGGAGCGGGGGCCGGCTCCACGGGGGGAAGCAGGGGCTCCTCAACGGCGGGGGCCGGCACAGGGGCGGCGGCGGAAAGGGCGGGAGCGGGGGCGGCGGGGGCGGGGGTTCCCTTGAGCGTCAGCACCTGTCCCACCTGGAGCCTGTCGGAGGAGAGGTTGTTCCAGAGTGTCAAGTCTGCGCTCTTCACGCCGAAGCGGCGGGCGATCAGCCACAGGGAATCCCCGGAGCGGACCGTGTATTTTCCGTCCTCGGGAATCGCTTCCCGGGCGACTCCCTTTCCGGAGGCGGGCTGGGAATCCTTGGTGGTGGCCTTGGTGGTGGCCGGGGCGGCATTCGCCTTGGCGCCGGCGGGCAGGTTCAGCACCTGGCCCACCTGGATTTTGTCCGGGCTAGTGATTTTGGGGTTGGCAGCCAGGAGATCCGCCGTCTTCACGCCATGGGCGGCGGCGATGCGGGAAAGGCTGTCCCCGCCCCGCACCACATAGGTAGCGGCGGCCTCGCCGGCGGGGGCGGGCTGGGCCTTGGGGACGGGAGGCAGCGTCCATCCCTTGGGTTCCTCCGTTTCCTGGGGGGCAGGGGCCTCCTGGGGAGGCAGGGGCGACTCCACCTCGACGACCTCCACCTGGTTCACCAGTTCGGGGGCGGGAGCGACAAAGGCATTTTCCTCTCCGATGCCACCGTAGACCCCTTCGCCGGCGGAGGCGGGGGCTTCAGGAAGGGCGGGCCTGGCCTGGGAGGCGGAGGCCGGCAGGGGCTGGACCTGGGCATAGGCGGGGGGGATGCTTCCCCGGCTGCTCATCAGCCCAGTGTAGGAAGGAGTGGCGCCGGGATTTCCCGTGCGGCATCCGGTGAGAGCGACGGCCAGGAGGGTGGAGAAGGCGTAGGCGCCAAGACGGAGGAAGGGGGATTTTTTCATCGTCATATCATCCGACATGGGTTTGTTTTCGGTAGGGGGCTTGGAAGAATGCGGATACGGAAGGGGGAGTCGCCGGGGGGAAGGCGAGGAAGGCGACGCAAAGGGGGCGGGGCGGGGTCATGGGCGGGAGGGGGGCAGCGCTTCCTCCAGGGGGAGGCCCTTCATGGCGGCGGCGAAGCGTTCGCCCCGCTCCGCATAGGAGCGGAACATGTCCATGCTGGCGCAACCGGGGGAGAGCAGGACAATCCCGCCTTGGGACGCCCCCCGCACGGCCTGGGACACCGCCTCCTCCAGGGAGTCGCAGAGCACGCAAGGCACTTCCCCCTGCCAAGCCGCCTGGAGACGGCCACGGCACTCCCCAATCAGGAAAGCGTTCTTAACATACCGTCTGATTTCCGGTTTGGCTTCCGTCAGGGAGCACCCTTTGTCCAGCCCCCCGGCAATCAGGGAGATTGCCTTTCCCACGGAGGGGCCCAGGGTGCGCAGGGCCTGGACCATGGCATCCACATCCGTCGCCTTGGAGTCGTCCACGAAGGTGATTCCCCTCCATTTCCCCACCCTTTGTATCCGGTGGGGGCCGCATTGGAACCCTGCGAGGGCCTCGCGGAAATCCGCCAGGGGGATTTCCAGGGCCTCCAGGAGGGCGACCACGGCCAGGGCATTCTCCCCGTTGTGGTCACCTTGGAGGCGAAGTGCGTTTCGGGGGAGCACCACTTCCTCGGCGGCGTCCTCTCCGGGGAGGACTCTCCGGAGGGCATCCCCGCCCACGCGCCAATCCCGGGCGGCGGGGCATCCCTTGGCGCAGACCTCCTCCCCTGCTAGCCAGAGGCGGGCGCGGCGGCACTCCGGGGGAAGTCGGAGGCGTCCCTCCAGGGCGGCGTGGTAGACCGCCACCCCTCCGGGGAGAAGATTTTCCAGGAGTCCGGCCTTGAGGGCGGCATATCGCTCCAGGGAGCCATGGCGGTCCAGGTGGTCTGGGGTCACGTTCAGCAAGATGGCGGCCTGGGGATGGAAGGACGCGGCATGCTCCAATTGGAAACTGCTGACCTCCACCACCAGGGCGTCCAAGGGGGGATTTTCCCAGGCCACCTGGGAGATGGGGACGCCGATGTTTCCCGCCGCCATCACCCGCCTTCCCGTGGCCTTCAGGCATGCCGTGAGCAATTCCGTGGTGGTGGTTTTTCCGTTGGTGCCCGTGACGGCATAGAGGGGGCATTTCAGGAAGGAGGCGCCAAACTCCAGCTCCCCCCTCATGGGGGCGCCGGTGGATTCGCCCAGGCGATGGAGGGGGGAATCCAAGGGGATTCCGGGACTGACCACCACCAGGGAGACCTCCCCCTCTTCCCAGCGTTCCCCGGAGCATCCCCACCGGAACTCCACGCCTTGCGCCTGCAAGGCGGCACACCGCCGGGAGGCGGCGTTTCCGGCGGCACCATCCAGCACCGTCACCCGGGCGCCCTGGGCGAGGGCCAGTTGCGCGGCGGCGCAGCCGCTGGCGCCGGCCCCCAGGACCAGGACGCGCTTTCCCGCCAGCCCCGTCATTTCAGGTCGGACGCCTCCATTTCCGCGATGAAGGGAAGTTGGCGGAAGCGTTCATTGTAGTCCATCCCGCATCCAATCAGGAAGCGGTCCGGCATCGTGAAGCCAATCCACTCCGCCCGGAAATCCTTGGCCAGGGCATGGAGGGGGCGGCTCTTCTGGACCAGGACGGCGGTCTTCACATCCAGTGCGCCCTGCTCCTGGAAGTGGCGCCGGATGGAGGAGAGGGTCAAGGCGGTGTCCAGGACCTCGTCCACCAGCAGGACATGCCGTCCCGCCACCGGCTTCTTGGGGGTGCCCCGCATGGTGATTTTCCCCGTGGAGTGGTCGTCCACATAACTGGAGACCAGGACGGAGTCCAGGATGAAATCGCCTTTCAGGTGCCGTGTCAGGTCCACGGCGAAATAGCATGCCCCATTCAGGAGAGCCATGACGGTGTAGGGCTGTCCCTGGTAGGCCTGGTCGATTTCCCGAGCCATGGCCTCGATGCGTTCCTGGATTTGTTCTTGGGTGAGGAGGATTTTCATTGTTGTCTATGGGGAGGGGCGGAAGAGAGGGGGGGCGTTCAGGGGCGGCCTTGCCGGGCCTGCCAGTAGGCTTCCCCCGCCAGATAGGAACTGCGCACCAGGGGTCCGCAGACGGCGCTGGCGAAGCCCAGTTCCTCCTCTGCGTAGCGCCTCCATTGGAGGAAGCGGGAGGGGAGGAGGAAGGACGCCACGGGGAGTTGCGCGGGAGTGGGCTGGAGATACTGTCCCAGGGTCACCAGGGAGACCCCGACGTTGCGCAGGTCCTTCAGTGCCTGGCGCACCTCGTCATCGCTTTCCCCCAGGCCGAGCATCATCCCGCTTTTGACCACCGTCCCCTGGGGGGCATGGGAGGCGGCGTATTCCAGGACCGCCAGGCTCCTCCGGTACTGCGCCACGCTGCGCACGGAGGGGGAGAGGCGTTCCACCGTCTCCAGATTGTGTCCGAAGACTGCGGGGGCGGCAGACAGCACCTGGTCGACGGCCTGGAAATCCCCGCCATAGTCGCTGGTCAGGACTTCCACCAGCGTGTCAGGGCAGCGTTGCCGGATGGCAAGGATGGTCTCTCTCATGGCGGAGGCGCCGCCATCCGGCAGGTCGTCCCTGCTCACGCAGGTCACCACGGCATATTTCAATCCCAGTTCGGCCACGCTTTCGGCGATGCGCCGGGGTTCCTCGGGTTCGGGAGGGGTGGGTCTGCCGTGGGGGACGGAGCAGAAGCGGCATGCCCGGGTGCAGATTTCCCCCAGGATCATGAAGGTGGCGGTGCGGTGGCGCCAGCACTGGCAGCGGTTGGGGCATTTCGCCCCGTCGCAGACGGTGTGGAGGGCGCCCTGCTTCAGGAGGTGCCTCATCTCCCGCCGCTCCACGCCACCCTGGAAGGGGCTCTTCAGCCACGGGGGAAGACGGCCCGGGCGGGCGCCCATGGGCTGGGACTCCTGGGCCAGCCCCGTCAATTCCTCCCGGTGGCTTTCCAGGAACTGCCTATCCAGGGGTGCCAGGGGGAGTTCCTCCCATTGCCGGGGAGAAAACCAGCCGGCCTGCTGCCCCTCCTGGGGGACAGGCTCCCCCTCCCCTGGTGCCGGGCAATAGAAGAAATGGAGGCGCAACTCCGGCGCCTCCCCCGTCGGCGGCTGCCGCAGGACGCCCATGGGGATGGCCTCCCCTTCCCAGGAGAATGCCAATTCCTCGCGCAGTTCCCGGGAGAGGGCCTCCCCACAGGACTCCCCCCCCTGCACCTTTCCTCCGGGAAATTCCCAAAGCCCGGCATGGCGGCTCCCGGGACGCCGGGTGGCCAAAAGCAATTTGCCGCCGCGGAAGACCACGGCGGCAGAGACATCTAGCGCAGACATATCGATGTTGCCGTCATCCCGACGGCGGCACCCCCCCCCGCGCACAAGTGCGCATTCCCGCCGCCGCCACTTCTCTAGCGTTCGCCCAGGACAAACTCCGCACGGCGGTTCCTGGCGTGTTCAGACTCGGAGGCGGCCCCCATCACGACAGGCTTGTCCTCCCCAAAACTCACCGTCTGCATCCGGGCGTCCTCCACCCCCAGGAGGGTCAGATACTGCTGCACGGAAAGGGCGCGGCGCTCGCCCAGGGCGCGGTTGTACTCGTCGCTACCACGTTCGTCCGTATGCCCTTCGATGATCACTCCCAAGGCGGGATTCTCGTTCAGGAACGTCGCCAGGGAATCCAGTTTTGCCCGTTCGCTGGCCACAATCTCGGACTGGTCATACTCGAAATAGACCACGCCCTCCCAGCGCTGGGTGTTTTTGAGGAAGTCGCTCCCTGCCCCGGCGGCAGGCTTGTCCGTCCCCTCCCAGGGGCCGATGGCAATGCCATTGCCGCCGTCGCCCAGCTGCGAGAAATCCGTGGGGGCGGGCACGAAGCCCTCCATCCCTTCACGGTTCCCGGCGCCTTGCCCCAGGGCCGCGGGATTGCGGACTACGCCAGACAAGTCGATGTTGGGCTTCTTCGTGCAGGAGGTGAAGAGGAGGGCGCAGGCGGAAACCGAGACCAGCAGTGACAGGGGGCGAAGCAGACGCATAGCCAGGATGGATAAGATGGGGTTGGTAAGGAGGAAAGGAAGGGAGATGGGCAAGAAAGGGAGGCCAGGAGCCGCCTCTACCAGGATAATCCGCGCGGCACTCCGAATGAATGGGGGATACTGTAATGCGCTTTTCCTTGCCAGACCGGGGAAAAGCATACTTTTTCCCC
>JAEDNB010000131.1 GCA_016302725.1 Lentisphaeria bacterium | reverse complement strand
CTTCGGGCCAACATATTTCACAAAAACGCGATTCAACGGGTATTCGATGTAGATCACGATGATGGACTTGCCCTTGAGGATGGGAAACTCTACCCAATGGTGTGGATGGAGCACAGCCTTGGGGTATTTGCAGGCTATGTCCGTTTCGTCTTGCCAGTGCTCATGAAGAACCTCTGCATGCCAAATGGAATAGTGCTCCGTCAGTTCTGCTGGCCATGCGTTGTATTCTTCAATGGGAATTTGGCTTGTCATGTGCATAGGATTCATGAACGGAATTGGGAACACTGAAAGTATCCTATTGTTGAACAATAGCCTTGGCTCGTAGTACGCTGTATATCGTATTCTGGAAGTTTTCAATAACTAAATATGGAATTTTTCCCTTTTTGGGAAAAAATATACTCTGATTCCTTTTATTTATTGACAGGAATGAGCCGAACTTCATCACGGCTCTGAAAGGAAATCCAATGCAGCGTCCCTGGGGCGTGGGAAGGCGGGGGTGAGGTTTTCGCTTACCCTGTCCCTTAAGCCCCCCCCCATTTTCCCCTTTATTTAGAGTAGGGATGGTCGATAATGTCACTGGGGGGAGGCTTCCCGTTTGGCCTTGGCCACCAGGGAGGAGAGCGCCAGGAGTGCCATGACGTTGGGGAGGACCATCAGCTGGTTGAACATATCCTGGAGTTCCCAGGCCAGGTCGTTTTGGACAATGGAGCCCAGGAAGATGAAACCCGCGGCCAGGATGTAGTAGACGGGGAGGGCTTTTTTGCCGAAGAGGTAGTGGAAGTTGATTTTTCCGAAGAAATTCCAGCCCAGGATGGTGGAGAAGGCGAAGAAGAAGAGGCAGATGGCCACGAAGGCTTCGCCCAGGTTTTCGCCTGCCAGGGCGTGGGAGAAGGCGGTTTGGACCAGCGTTGTTTTGGTGAGTCCCTGGCTGGCCAGGAGTTGGCTGTAGGTTTCCCCGGTGGCGCCGGCCAGGGGGCCGTCTCCGCAGTAGAGGGTGGAGATGACCACCAGGGCGGTCATGGTGAGGACCACAAAAGTATCCACGAAGACGCCGCACATGGCCACCACGCCCTGGTCGTGGGGTTTGTCCACGATGGCCTGGGCGTGGGCGTGTGGGGTGGAGCCCATGCCGGCCTCATTGGAGAACAGTCCCCGTTTCACCCCTTGGCTGATGGCGGTTTTCAAGGCGTATCCCATGCCGCCGCCGATGAGGGCTTCGGGATTGAAGGCGTATTGGAAGATGGAGGCGAAGGTGGCGGGGAGCGTTTTCCAGCGGAGGACGAGGATCAGGAGCCCACCCAGGAGATAGAGGAGGGCCATGAGGGGGACCAGTTTTTCGGTGACCCGGGAGATGCGGGAGATGCCTCCGGTGAAGATGAGGAAGGAGAGGAGGGCGACGAGGAAGCCGACGAGGGGGGTGGGCAATCCGAAGGCGTTGTGGCAGGTTTCGCTGATGGAGTTGGCCTGGACCATGCCGCCGATGAATCCCAGGGAGAGGACGCATGCGATGGCGAAGAAATAGGCCAGGGCGGTGCCCAGGAGTCCGGGGAAGGCCCGTTTGATGTAGTAGACGGGGCCGCCGTGGAGTTCGCCGGAGGGGTCCTGGATTCGGGTCACCTGGGCCAGGATGGCCTCGGCGTAGATGGTGGCCATGCCGAAGAAGGCGATGAGCCACATCCAGAAGATGGCGCCGGGCCCGCCGGTGAGAATGGCCCCGGAAGCCCCCACGATGTTGCCCGTGCCTACCTGGGCCGCCACGGCGGCGCACAGGGCCTGGAAGGGGTTGAGCCCATGGCCATTTTGCCTGCCGTGCAGGGAGAAATCCCCCAGGGCCTGGCGCATCCCCTTGCCCAGGCAGTACCTTTGCACCAGGCGTGTCCGAATGGTGAAGAAGAGCCCCGTCCCCACTAGGAGCACAGTGAGGACATAGTCGGAGAGGCAGCTGTTCACGGCCTGGACGGCTTGGAGGAGGAGGTTCATCATGGGGGGGTCAGGGGAGATTTTCGTTTAGGCGGGGGCGCAGTCTCTGGGCGAACTTTTCCCGGACGAGGGCGATGTTGCCGAATTGGACTTGCTGGCAGTTGATGCGGGAGATGGAGAATGCGGCCTCCAGGGGGAGGCTGGTTTCCAAGGGGAAATGGCAGATGCCCAGGGGGATGTCCTGGTTCCAGACGATGCAGTACTCCTCATGGAACTGGATGCGCAGGTGGACCCAGGGATTGGTGGCGTCGGGAAGGAGAGTGGGGCCGGGCACCTCTTCGAAGGAGGTGGGGGAGTCCTTTCCCGGCGGGGGGAGGGAGCTTAGTTGGACCACGTTCTTCCGGGGTTCCCGGTAGCAGGTGATCCGGGCCAGGGGAGGCCCCTCGCGCCCCTTTTGGTTCAGCATGAGGGTGACGCTTCCGATGTCCTGGAGATTGAGGGAGATGCGGAGATAGTCCCCGGCGTTGAGGCGTTCCTTGAGGGTGAGGGGGCCGGAGCGGTGCGAGCCCACCAGCACGCCGCCGTCTTCGGTGAAGGCCTGTTGCCAGGAGGAGAGCACCCCATCCCATTTGCCCAGGAACACCGTGTTGTCCATGAGCCTTTTTTCATAGGTGTCAAGCCATCCGGTATAGGCATAGGTGCCCAGGAGGATGAGGCATCCCAGGATGGTGGCGGCGCAGAAGAGGCGGAGGAGGAATTTCCGGTAGTGGTAGGTGAAGATGCGGAAGGAGAGGTGGGAGACGTAGGGGGCCTCCAGGGTGGCCAGGGCTTCCAGGAGCCTGGGGTAGCTTTGGAAGCGGTCTTCCTGCTGGAGGGCGCCCATGCGGAGGAGGGTCCTTCCCAGGGCCGGGGTGAGGGGCTTTGCGGGCGGAGGGGGGACCGGGAGGGGGAGGTCGCACTGGGTCTTCAGTTCCATGACCTCCTCCAGGCTCTTTCCGGGAAAGGGGGGCTTCCCGGTCAGGAGATAGTATGCCGTGCAGGCCAGGGAATAGATGTCGCTGCGGCAATCCACCTCCTCGGGCATGAGGGCCTGCTCCGGAGCCATGTAGAGGGGGCTTCCCACAATGGCGTTCCCTTCCTCCTCCTCCTCCGGCTCTCCCTCCCGGGCAACCCTTTCACGCTCCCCCTCCTCCAGAATCTGGTTCTGGGTGGCCGCAATGCCGAAATCGCAGAGGGCGACCCGGAAATTGGGGTCGTGGAAGAGTTCTTCGTAGGACTTTGGGGGACGGTTGTCCTGGAAGGCGAAGAGGAGATTGTCCGGCTTGACATCCCGGTGGGTGAACCCCTTTTCGTAGGCGTAGGCCAGCCCCTTGGCCACGGCGTGGATGACGGTGATGGCGTATCTTTCGGGGATGGGGCCCAGGAGATGGACCAGGTTTCTCCCGTTCAGGTGCCCGGGGATGTATTCCATGAGGATGCAGGCCCCGTTGCGGGAGACGATGATGTCGTGGCATCCCACCAGGTTCGGGTGGGAGAGGGTGCCCATGATCTGGGCTTCCTTGCGCAATTTGTCCAGGAATGCGGGGTCGTTGGCCAGGCGGCTGTTCAGGACCTTGACGGCGACCTGGCGGCCCAGGGCGTTTTGCCGTGCCAGGTAGACCGTTCCCATGCCGCCGGAGCCGATGACGGCCTGGAGGGTGCATCCCGGCACCAGGTCCGGGGGGACGTCCGCCGGCAGGGGGGAGAAGGGGCGCCAGCGGCTGTCCACGGTGCGCAGCCGTGCGCGGAGGCTTTCCCTGATTTTCTGCACCTGGGTGCGGGTCAGCCGCACCCCTGTCTCCTCTCGGGAAAGTTGGGTCTCGTCCACGCGGGAGTGGAGAGTTCTCGTGCTTTCCAGGGGGCTTTCCATTATGGCCGGGGTTCCGGGAAGAGTGCCTGGAGCATAAGAAGCATGGCGTGGAGTTGGTGCTGGACCACGTCGATGCGAATCAGGCTGGAGTCTGCGGCGGCGGTGACTCCCCCGAACGCCCTTTCGGGGATGCGTCCTTCCCAGGCGCGGAAGAGGGGGTTGTAGTCAGCCAGGGGGCCGCCCACCTGCCAGGTCATCAGGCGGGCCAGGAGTCGTTCCGCCGCCTGTTGGATTTTCTCCGCCTCCTTGTCCCTGCCTGCCTGTCGGGCAAGGAAGATGGTAGCCGCCAGGCCTTCCACGGCGTATCCGGTGTTTCCGTTGCGGGCTTCCACCTTGTGCTGGTAGAGGAGCCACCAGGTCAGGGCCAGGGCGCCCTCCAGGGCCAGGGATTCCATCTCCGGGTCGCCCTGGAAGAGGAGTGCCGCCTGGTGGCAGGACATGGCGCCCCATTGGTAGAAGCCCTTGGTGTAGTTGGTGTCCCCGCCTTCCGCAAAGCACTCCACCGTATATTTTCGGAGCAACTTGGGCAGGGCGTCCCGGAGCCGGGCCTCCAGGGGGATGGGGGGGGTGAGGTCGGGCCTTGCCTTGTAGTATCTTGCGGCCTTGGCGTAGGCCAGGAGGCACTCCCCGTCAAAGTAGGGGGAGAAGGGGGCGATGTCCTCGGGGAGGCGGATGGCGTTGAGTTCGTACTCCTCCCTCCAGGAGCCCTGGGGGAGTTCCTGGTATTGGAGGAATTTCAGGTTGTTTTCCAGGGCCTGGAGGAAGGGGCGCCGCTGGACTTCCGTGAGATAGCGCTCCTGCCCCTCCAGGAAATCCAGGAGAGCCAGGCAGAAGAGGGCGGCGGTGCCTGTGCGCACGATGGGCTCGCTCTTGTAGGTGACGACAATCTGCGGGGCGTCGGGGAGCCCCTTCTGTCCCCGCAGGAAGAAATCCAGTCCCAGGAGGGAACTCCGCCGGGTTTCCTCTGTGAAGCGGTATCGGTTCAGGTTGCAGATGCTCCAGAGGACGCCCGCCTGCCGCACCTGGTTGTCCTTGTTCTCCTCCGTGTCGGCAAT
Organism: Lentisphaeria bacterium; assembly: GCA_016302725.1. Lineage (GTDB taxonomy): Bacteria > Verrucomicrobiota > Lentisphaeria > Oligosphaerales > Oligosphaeraceae > UBA1724. The sequence goes on along the minus strand of JAEDNB010000131.1, from coordinate 1,030 downwards.
GAAGTCATAGGCATACCGGAAATTTCCCTCCGGGGTCTGCTGGTTCATGAGGTAGCACCCCGCCGCCTCGATGGCCTCCTCCAGCATCTCCGCCGTCAATGGGGGGAGGGGCTTTTCCGGGGGCTTCTCCCAGTTCTCCCCCTGGGCATAATGGGCGAGCCTCTGCCGCCAGGGGGGCGGGGCGTCGTCAACCGGGGCGGGGGTCTCCTGGGCGGCCCAGGGCGCGGGCAAGGCCAGGAGCAGGGCAAGGAGGGCGGGGAGGAAGCGTGTCAAGCGGGGCATGGGCACGGGCACAGGCACGGAGAGAGGTGCGCCGTGCGGGCTGCCCCGCCCTTTTTCAAGGCAGGGGGAGGTGCGTCCGCGCGGCTGGGGCTTGCATGGAGGTGGGGTCAGGAGGGATTCTGCTGGTCCAACTGCTTCAGAACCCTGCGGAGGCGGAAGGCTTGATCCTCGAATTCCTCGCAGTCCGTCTCCTCATAGCTCTTGGGATACTCCACGGAGTCCTTCAACTGGAAGGGGATGCTGATGTAGTTGGGGAAATAGCGGTCGTGGAGCCGCACATCCAGGGTGACATAGGTCACCGCCTCCTGGAACTCGCCTGGGGTGAGGACGAACTCCTGCCATCCGTAGAAGTAGTTCTTGGAGCAGGTGCGCCCTTCGGGCTTGTCCACGCTCCAGCCCTCGGGCAGGAGCCAGCGGAGGTGGTAGTCCCCCTCGGAGATGAGGGGGTTGCGGACCTCGATGCGGACCTTGGTGGGCTTGCCGGGCTCCACCTGGGGATTCTCGTAGATGACCCGGACGGCCACGTTGGTGAGGTAGTAGTCCATCTGGAAGGGGTTCCGGTCCCAGATGGCCTTGGCCTGTGCCTGGCCGCTGAGGCTTTCCACGATGCCTTCGGGAATCTGGGTGGCGTCCTGGACGAGGGGGACGAAGTCGGGGTCGCAGGCGGCGGTTTCCTGGGCAATGCGCACGGTGCGGTTGGTGAGTTCCCGGATGGAGGTGGGGGGCATGGTCATCAGGCCGAAGCGGT
>JAEDNB010000130.1 GCA_016302725.1 Lentisphaeria bacterium | reverse complement strand
GGCGGTGAATCTCTCCATGACCGACGGGCATGTGGAGACCGTGGGCATCGCCAAACTGAAGACCACGGGCAGCAACGGCCAGCCCTATGTCAAGTCCGACTACTACTGGTTTCCCGGCGTCAATATGCCCGGCGGAGAACTGCGCTAGTTTTTCCCCCCGAAGCGTCCCCTCCCCTCAAAAACCCCGGAACGCTCCCTGCGCCCGGGGTTTTTGTCTCACCTTCCCCTGCTTCCCTGTTCGCCATGAAAGCCCTTCTCCCTGTTCTTCTTCTTTCCCTCTTCCTCTCCCTGGAAGCCCAGAACCTCCTGTCCAATCCCGGCTTTGAGGAAGGGCTGACCTCCTGGGGAGATCTCCAGGGAAACGTAGCCACGGATCCCCAGGCCTGGGAAGGCGTGGCCTCCTTGCGGCTGGAAAATGGGGATTCCCAGGGGCGGGCTTCTCTCTCCCAGACGCTGACCCTGCCACCCGGGCGCTATCTGCTCTCCGGCCATGTCCGGGGAGAGGAGATTGAGGAGCAGGAAGGGCGTGGGGCCAGAATCATCCTGGAGGGAAACCAGAAATGGGAGCGCATCACCTCCGCGGAAGGCCCCGAGACCGGCACCTTCCCCTGGCGCCCCTTCCAGGGCATCCTGGACACCCAGGCCCTGAATTCCACCACCATCCGTCTCCTCCCCACCCTCCACGGAAAGGGACGGGTCTGGTACGATGCCCTGACGCTCCATCCCCTTCCCCCGCTTCCCCAAAACCACACCTTCCGGGAGGCGCTGGGAGAAGGCGTCACCCACGCTCTTTTTCTCCCAGGGGGCATCATGGGCCTCTACACCCCCGGGGAAGAAATCTCCCCTCTCCTGCGACTCCAAGGGGAGGGAACAGTCTCCCTGTCCGTGGAGGTCCGAGACGAGACGGGACGCACGGTGACCACACGGGAAGCCTCCGGCCTCCCCCTGCCCCTCCAACAGACTCTCTCGCTAGGCCACGACTACCCGCCTGGATACTACATAGCAGAAGCAACTCTGAAAAAAGAAGACACCCCATGCTACCGCATCCAGACCGCCTTCATCGTCAACGTCCCGCCCCCAAAGAATGACCCCTTCTATCAGTTGGGATATGGCGTCTATGGTCAATTTTTGGAAGGCTTTCGCCGGGTAGGGGTAGGCACCATCAGCCACAAATTCTTCTTCGCCGATGGATATCATATTCGCACGCCCCAGCAATTGGCCGACTATAACCTCAAGGTCCTCAAGCCCTTTCTGGACTCCGGGGCGTTCCAGATGGACATCCATGTCCACACCGCCCCCCGCAAGGAGCTGCGGTATGACGACCAAGCCTTGGCAGACGGCAAGTCGGTGGTTACCGATGAATTCCAGGACAAGCTGAAGGAGACCGTCACCCTGGTGGCCCAGGCCACCAAGGGACGGATTCACACCTGGAGTTCCGGGCAGGAGATTCCCAGCACCGCCACCATCAAATTCAAGTACTGCGGCACCTGGGTGGAGGCCATGGCCCAGCATTTGATTCTCTCCCGCATTGTCCGACGGGCCGTCCGGGCCGTGGATCCCGCCATCCCCTTCTGGACAGGGGGATGCAACGTGCAGAAGAATCTGGAACCCTACGAGCGGCTGGTCCTGGAGGATATGAGGGAAGAGTTCGATGGGTATCTCCTGGATGGATACACGGGCAACTGGGATCTCCGGATGCCCGACAAGGTCCTGCTTCCCGAAGAGCAGGTAAAATCTTTCCTCACCCAGGCCTCGGAGATGGCCCGGAAACTGGGCAAGCCCTCCGTGGTGCGGAACAACGAAACGGGATACGCCATCGCCTACGGGGATGCCTTCGACAGCCCCCGGGCACTCCTCCAGGCCCAGCTGACCCTCCGCAACATCATTCTCAATCGCTTCTGCCGGGTCCTCTCCTTCGAACTCTTCAAGCCCATCGAACTCATTTGGGAAGCACAGGAACCCGCCCCCCAGGATCGCTACATGACCACCATATGGAAGCCCGTGAAGGCCGGCCCGAAAGGAGAGCAGACCGAGGGAATCCCCCTTCCAGGCGGGGCCATGTATGCCACGGTTGCCCGGGAACTTGCCTACGTGGAACCCGCAGGGGAACTCCTTTGCGGGAACCAATGCGCCTACCTCTTCCAACGACAGGATGGCTTCACGGTGGCCACTCTATGGGTCCTCCAAGGAGAGACCACCCTCGCACCGGCTCTTCAGGAATCGGGGCGCCTGGTCACCATGCTGGGCAGGGAGGCCCCCTATGTCCCGGGAGACTCCCTCACCCTCTCCCCTTCCCCCCTCTATCTTGTCACCTCGGAACCTCCGCATAAGGTGGAAGAGGCACTCCGGGAGGCCTTCCAGCAAAACATCCCCTCCCTCCGGGCCGCCATCCAGCGCCACTCCCAAGATCAACTGGCCCTCTTCCTGGCCACGTTTACCCAAACCCCGCAGTACCTGACCTGGGAAACCCCAGGACAGCCCTCCAAGAACCTCATCCTGCCCCCGGGCGAACCCCAGCGCTTCCTCCTCCCCTACGCCACCGAAGGAACCCTCCGCACCTCGGAGCAGACCCTGACTCTCCGCGACCAGGCCCCCGCCCCCCTCTTCCTCCCCAAACTCCCCGCCCCCCCCACCCTGGACGGCACCGGAACATGGCGTCAAGGACTCCCCTCACGCCTCCTCCAATACCCCCAGGATATCTTCCCCAAAGAGGCTCTCCAGCCCGAACGGGCCTACTTCAAAACCGACTACAATCCCGATGGGCACAATATCTCCGCCCTCTGCACCCTGGCCTACGACGCCCAATGCCTCTATTTAGCTGCCGAGGTGGACGACCCGACCCATGTCCAGGAAGGCACAGGCTCCCAACTCTGGCGGGGGGATTCCCTCCAATTCGCCTTCTCCACCCAAACCCTCCCCCCCGCTGACTTCCTCCCCCGCTCCCTGACCGCCTTCCCCTCACGCTCCCCCGAAAAAAACTACGGAGTCGCCCTCACCAGCCAGGGGACGGAAGTGGTGGACTATCTCGCCCCCACCCGGGGAAACCTCCCCTTCGCCGCCCACGCCTCTCGCCGGAACGGAAAAACCTACTATGAAGTGGCCATCCCCTGGACAGAACTCGGCACCACCCCAGAAGGCCCTCTCCCCCTGCATATGTCCCTGGTCATCTTCGACCAAAACAAAACCGGCGACCAAGACCCCCCCTACTGGCTGGCCCTCTCCCCAGGATTGGCCGGCTCAGAGGACGCCAGCCTCTTCCCTCTCCTCCTCTTCCCCTGACCACCCTCAACCCCGACTGCCGCACACACGGACGCCGGGGAAAGCACGGAAACCGCGGAGGGGGACGGGGCATGCGGCAGCCCCCCCTCCCCGCCTATTGTGTTCTTGAGAAAGCAAAATCCATATCCCTAGAGTTTCCCCGTCTACGGGAGGGGAGGGGAGAGAGAGTCAGGAGGAGTCAAGGAGCGGGACACCCGCCCGTGTATTATGGTACGCCCCATGGCCCTCCCCCCCCCCCACGCGACTCTACCTTTTTTCCGGAGACGACGAAGTGCGCCTTCATGCCAAGGCGGAGGCGATGTTTCGGCAATGGGCGGGGGAGACGCCGGACGACTTTGCCGTGGACATCATTGCCGAAGATGACCGCGGACCATGCCCGGAGTTGCTCCAGCAGGTCATGTCCTCCCTGCGGCAGCCTCCCTTCATGGGGGGAATCAAGACCGTCTGGCTGAAGCAATTCAGCGGATTTTCCCAGGAACCCAGGGGCAAGAGTGACGCCGACCCCATGGGGATACGGGCGCTGGCCCAGTTCCTCGCCAAATACGGGGTTCCCCAGGACGCGGTCCTCATCCTGGAGGGGCCGGGCTGCGGGGAAAGCCAGGCCCTGGCCACCATCTGCAAGAAACTGGGATGCTGCGACTGGAGCCGCCGGACGGTGATGGGCCGGAAGGGGTGGCGGGAGGAGATGCGGGCAAGCATCTCCCAGGTCACCAGCATGAAGAAGGTCACCCTCACCCGGGAGGCCCAGGAGGCCCTCATCGACGCCCTGGGGGGCGACTCCTCCCTCATCGACTCCGAACTGGAGAAGCTGATTTGCTACATGGGCGGCCCGGAGGTCCCCATTTCCGCCGAGGCGGTCCAGGAACTTTCCCCCCCCTTTGGCAGCCAGGAGAACTGGGCCCTCCAGGACCCCGTGGGAAACCGCCGCCTTGCCGAGGCCCTTTCCCTGGCGGAGCGCCTGTTGGCGAAGGACAAGAAGCCGGAGGCTGTCGCCCGAACCCTCCTCAATGGTCTGGGGCGACAGTTCCGCACCGCCATGGTGCTCCGCCTCTACATGGCGGAACACCGCTTTTCCTCGGGCTCCGCCCTCCAGGCCCATCTGGCGAAACTCCCCCCCGAGGAGAAGAAGAAGGCCATCGCCGAAACCGGCGGGATCCTGGCGGAAAACCCCTGGAAAATCAAGTTCGCCGCCGACCAGGCCCTGAACTACACCCCCCATGAGCTGATCCAGGCCATCGGCATCGTCTGCGACACCCTGCGCACCCTCAATACCGGCGGGCTGCCCGCCCCCGTGGAGTTGGAAAACGCACTGCTGAAAATCCTCCCCAAAACCAACGCGCGGCCATGAGCGAATCGGAAGAGCAAAGCCAAATCGAACGCAGCATCGACATCCTCATGCTGCTCAACGAGGCCATCAAGGACACCTGCACCGTGGACGAGGGGCTCCACAAAATCGTGGACCTCACCTGCCGCCTGATGGACACGACCCAGGCCGCCCTCCTCATGCTGGACGAAGAGAAGGAACTCTTCATCGTGCGGGCCCCCATCGGCCTGGAGGGGACCCCACTGAAGGACCGGGAGCCCCTGGCACTGCCGGAACGCCTGCAGAACATCCTCTTCCAGTTGAGAAGCACCCACCAGATCAACTACATCAATTCGGGAATCCCCGGCCTGAAGTTCCCCATCATCGCCATGCCCATCTATTTCAAGGGGAACCGCATCGGACACCTCATCACGGGCGGGGCAAACGACCCCTCCCACTCCCGGGACCCCCTCCGGAGGAAACTCTTCTCCCTCCTGGCCCCCTTCGTCTCCCTCATCGTGGAAAACACGAAGGCCTCCGAATTGCTGGAACAGCACTTCACCCTCAACAACCCCGAGGTGCTCAACAACGCCAGGCAGGGGGACGCCAACAACGCCAAGGCCGCCGAAAGACTCCTGGTCACCAGTGTCCGCAACCCCGGAAAGGTGGTCCGACTCCTGGCGGAATCTTTCTACAAGCAACTCCACCGGGCGGGCTTCACCCCTGGCCATATCACCATCGCCGCCAGCCAATTGCTGGAATGCATCGTCCACCCCCCGGAAGACGGGGCGCCCTGACCTGCCCCCTCCCCCACGACCTCCCCCAACCCCTACCCTTCCCCCACGACTATGCCACTCTGGGACGGACGCTTTCAGGAGGGCCCCGACGCCCTGGTCCTCCGCCTTTCCGAATCCATCACCTATGACCGGCGGCTCTACCCCTTCGACATCCAGGGGAGCCTCGCCCATGCCCGGATGCTGGTGAAGCAGGGCATCATCCCCCAGGAGGACGGAGAGAAGATCCGGCAGGGGCTCCTGCAAATCCAGGAAGAACTGGACAAGGGGGAGTTTGTCTTCCACACGGAGTTGGAGGACATCCACATGAACATCGAGAGCCGCCTCACCCAATTGGCGGGCCCAGCCGGGGCCAGGCTCCACACGGGGCGTTCCCGGAATGACCAAATCGCCACAGACGAACGCCTCTACCTGCGCCATGTGGTGGACCAGCTCCGCCAGGAGCTGCGGGCATTCCAAAAGGCCCTCCACACCCTGGCCAGCCAAAACCGGGAGGCCATCATGCCCGGCTTCACCCATCTCCAGCACGCCCAGCCCATCCTCTTC
>JAEDNB010000129.1 GCA_016302725.1 Lentisphaeria bacterium | reverse complement strand
CCCACTGCGACCTGAACGCAGCGCGTCTGCCAATTCCGCCACTCTGGCTTGGAAAGCGGCCTTACTGTAATGGGATTCCCCGGGTTTGCAAGTCGGCAACTCTCTTTTTTGGGGATTTTCCCGGGAAAATCCGCTATTGGCGGGCGGGGGCCCGGGGGGATCGGCGCTGCCACCATCCCAGGAGGAGGTGGAAGGGCAGGAGCAGGGCGGAGAACCCCGCCACCTCCAGCCACTCTGTCACGGAGAGGGGGACGGTGCGGAAGACGCGCCCCCCGAAGGTGACGATGAGGATTTGTCCCAGGAGGATGATGCCGCTGATGAGGAGGAAGGGGCGGTTGTCCAGGAGGTGTTTGAGGACGGGGCCCCGGGTGCCCCAGCACTTGGTGGCGAAGAGGTTCCAGAATTGGAGGAGGACGAAGAGGGAGAAGAACTGGGTGAGCATCCGGCGGGAGAGGGGGGTGGTTTCCGCCCATTCGTCCGGGATTTCCATGCCCCTGGCCTGGAAGAGGAGGAGGATGGCCACGAGGAGGAGGAGGCAGGGGATTCCAGTGGCCAGGATTTGGCGGAGCATGGCCTTGGAGAGCATGAATTCCCCTTGGCGGCGGGGGGGTAGTTCCATCAGGGCGGGGTCTGGCGGGTCGGTGGCCAGGGCGATGGCCGCGAAGGTGTCCATGATGAGGTTGATCCAGAGCACCTGGATGATGGTGAGGGGCAGTTCCAGGTTTAGGAAGGGACCCAGGATGGCAATCGCCAGGGCCACGAAATTGACCGTCAACTGGAAAATGAGGAATTTCTGCAGGTTCCGGTAGAGGGAACGCCCCCAGAGCACGGCCTGGACGATGCTGGGGAAGGAGTCGTCCAGCAAGATGATGTCGGCGGCCTCCTTGGCCACGGCGGTGCCGGTCTTGCCCATGGCGATGCCCACGTCCGCCCGGTTGAGGGCGGGGGCGTCGTTGGTGCCGTCTCCCGTGACGGCGACGACCTCGCCCTGCTGGCGGAGGCATTGCACCAGGCGGAGTTTGTCGTTGGGCCTGGCGCGGGCCATGATGCGGAGGCGTGCGGCGGCCTGGAGGGCCTGCTGGTCATCCAGGGCCTGGAACTGGTCGCCGGTGAGGAGGAGCCCCTCTGCCTCGGCCTCCCCCTCCCCATCCCAGAGATGGCTTTGCCGTCCGATTTCCTTTGCGGTCTCGGGGCTGTCTCCCGTGACCATCTTCACTTGGATGCCGGCCTGGCGGCACTCCGCCAGGGCCTGGGGCACCTCGGGGCGGACGGGGTCCGCGATGGCGGCGAAGCCCATCCAGAGGAGGCTGGTGGCGGCCTTTTCCTCGTCCCGGGTCTGCATGTCGGGGTTTCGTTTTCCCGCGAATCCCAGGAGTCGCATGCCCCGGGCCTGCCAAGTCCGGATATCCGCCAGGAGTGCTTCCCGCCGGGTTTCGTCCAGGGGGATTTCCTCCTGGTCGGTCAGGCAGGCGGTGCAGTGGTCCAGGAGGATTTCCGGGGCGCCCTTCAGGAAGAGCCAGGGGGCGTTGTCCAGGGTTTCGCAGAGTCCCCGGGTGGCCATGTATTTTCGTTCCGTGGTGAAGGGCCACTGGTCCTGGGGGCCGTTGCGGAAGCCTTTTCTCAAGGCCTGGTAGTCCGCCTGGTTTTGGTGGAGCCAGAGGAGGAGGGCTCCCTCCGTGGGGTTTCCCAGGGGGGAGGGCTCTTCTCCTTCCTCCCCCTGGGGAAAGGAGAGTTCGGCGGTGGAGTTGACGGCGATGGCCAGTTGGAGCAGTTCCTTTCGGGTGGCGGGGAACTCCAGGTGCTGGACCTGCATCTGGTTCCGGGTGAGGGTGCCTGTCTTGTCGGTGCAGATGACCGTGGCGGCCCCGATGGTCTCGCAGGCGTGCATCCGCCGCACCAGGTTGTGGGTGGCAACCATCTTCCGCATGGAGTAGGCCAGGGCCAGGGTGACGCTCATGGGAAGCCCTTCGGGCATGGCCATGACAATCAGGGCCACCGCCACCATGAAGAAGGTGAGCAGATGGCTGGTGGCGCTGGGGGAGAGCCAGGCGGCAGGGGAGGGGGGGAGGAGCCCCGTCGCCAGGAGCGCCCCGCCCCCTGCCAGCAGGAGAAGGAGTGCCGCCGCCAGGGGGATTCCCCAGGAGCGCGGGCCGCCCTCTTGAAGCCATCGGGGACGGGAGAGGGGCAGGCGGAGCATGGCGGCGCCGGTGAAGAAACTGGGCATCCAGACCCGGCACAGGGCGATGGCGGCCACCGCCAGCAGCAGAAGGGTGGCCAGCCATTGGGGGAGGCTCTGGACCATGCGGCCCGTGAGGGTGGCGTGGACCACCAGGGCCAGGAAGGTGAGGGCGGAGGCCCCCATGCCGACGGCGCCAATCTGTTCCGCCAGATGGTCCAACTGCCGCATCAGGGGGGTCTGGTCTCCCGAGACCTGGGCCGCCGCCAGCGCGGTCTTCCCCAGTTCCGTCTCCCCGCCCACGGCCAGGGCCTTGCCCAGGGCATGCCCCTGGAGCACCGGGGTTCCCTTCAGGGCCATCCAGGAGGGATAGGTCTCCTCATGCCCGGCCCCCTCCCCAAGGCTCCCACGGGGATATTTCTCCACGGGGATGGATTCCCCCGTAAGCCGGGATTGGTCCAGCGTCAGCCCCGACGCCTCCAGAATCTCCAGGTCCGCCGGAACTTCCTCCCCCTGGTCCAGCACCACCAGGTCGCCCACCACCACCTCCCGGCGGGGAATCTCCCGGAGCCCTCCCTGGCGGAGGACCTTCACGGGGGTGTCCTGGTTCACCTGGTTCAAGATGTCAAATTCCTTTTCCGCCTGCAGTTCGTTTACCAGGGCCAGCACCGTGGCCAGGAAAATGGCCACCAGGATGCCCATGGCCTCCACTCCCTGCCCCGTCAGAATCGCCAAAAGGGCGGCAATCACCAGAATGCGGATGATGGGATCGTCGAATTTCCGCAGCAACTGCCTCCACCAGGCCTCCCGGGGAGGCGGCAAAAGCACATTCTCCCCATGGAGGCGGCGGCTTTCCAGGACTTCCTCCGGGGAAAGTCCATGCAAGGAAGGTTTGGCGTGGGAAGTGGGGGAAGGGGCGGCCATAGGCAAAGTGTCGAAGGGAAGCGCGAAAAAGGGCCAAAAACAGACACGGAAGTACTATAAGTGACTCTCCTGTGGGCCAGGGAATGCCTATTGTTAGTTTTTGGTTACGTCGACGCCTTGCCTGGAATCCCTGGAGGCCCGGGGCACTGCCAGAACGGAAAAATAGCGACTTCCGTTAAAATTCCCCTGTTTTTGGCGGGGAGGCTTGAAAAGCGGGGAAGGAAGGCGTATTATCTTTGCCGTACCGCCCCGCGGCGCCGTTGTCCGGAGGTTCCTCTCCATGGGAGGGGGCCTTTGGAGGGCTTTGCCAGGGGGGGCTGGGGCGGCCGACCCTCTGGCCTTCGTCCTTTGTCCTTTCCAGGGTGGGAACATTGTCAAATCCATGTCCTTCTGTCGTCCTTTACTCCCCTTCTGGCTCCTTTTCTCCGGGGCGCTTCTGCTTTGGGGGGAACCCTGCGTACTGGTGCTGACCGCACCAGGGCCGGCTCCCGCCCTGCGGCTGAAAGCCAGGAAAATGGTGCAGAATGCCTTGACGGCCCAGGGCTGGACAATCCACGAGGACGGGGGGACGGAGGAGAGCCCCCGGAGGCCCTGGGAGCGGTTCCTGGCCTACCGGGCGCGGCATCCGGAAGTGGAGGGGCTGGTCGCCTTGCGCCTGGCCCGGTTGGAGGGTGGGGCATGGCAGTTGGAGGCGGGGGGAATCTGGCTGGAAAACGGGGCGGCGGCACAGCGCCAGGAGGGCGGGCTTTTCCTTTGCACCCTGCCTGACGACTGGAACGAAAACACCCCCCTTCCAGAACTCTCCCGGCAAATGCAACGGCAAAATGGCCGCACGGAGCCCATGGTGGCCATGATGGCGACCAATTCCTACGTGCCAGCCTTCCCTCCCGGCTGCTACCAGACGTGCGACCGGACATTGTCGTCGGCCATCCTGGAACGCTCCTGCCGGCTTCGTCCCAGGCAGGAGGCGGACGCGGCGTTGCAGCGTGCGGGCGTCGCCACCCTGGCGGAACTTTCCCCCGAGCGGGCCCAGGGGATGCTGGAGCAACTCTCCTGCACGGCCCTTGTCCAACTGAATGTGGAGGCCTACCGGATCTCCCGGGCCAGCCAAAGGCGGGACAGGCGGCAGGACAGGCGGGCGCCCAAGGCCATCCTCCTGGCGGAAATGGGAGGGGAAATTCAAATCTGGGTGAAGGGGCATGGCAAAATGCTTCGCCTTCCCTTCCACCGGATGCTCACAAGCCAGGAACCGCGGCTGGCCATGGCGGCGGGGACGGGGCTTGACCAGGCGTCCCTGGAGGCCTTCGGAAAGGAGGCGGTGGCCATGGTTCTGGAGGAGGCCATGAAGCGGTTCTCCCTCCTGGCCCCCTAGGGGCCTGCAAAGCCCGCGCCTCCGCCTCTTCCCTCCCCGTCCACGCAGGGGTGCCCCGCAATAGGGCGCCGGCCCGCCCCAGGGGGATGGCGCCTTGATTGCCTCCCTGGAGGGCGGGAAAGGTCTCGTTCCGCAAGGAACAATCCCCCTGCCGCCGTTGTCTTGGGCATGGCGCGGCCCGCCAGGGACGCTTTGGGGCGGGGCAGGGATTCCATGGGTTTGCAAATGTTCATCCCCGCATCATTGGGGAGTATCTACAAGGAGAGAAAGGCATGCGGAAGAAAAAAGCCGGACAAGGTGGCGGAGTCCTCGGAATTCTTGGGAAGGTGACCGGGCTTCTGGGAATCGCCCTGGTGTTGAGTTCCTGCGCCACTTCCGCCAAGTTCGACTACGCGTCGGCGGAGGGGCTGATGTACAAGGTGGAAGGGCGCACGCCGCTGCCCCCCGTGACGGTCGTCCCCTTCCGGGATGCCCGCCCCCCCAGGCAGTTGGAGGGGGAGGCCAGCGACCTCCTGAAGGCCCAATTGACCGAACGGGGCAATTTCCGGCTGGGGTGGATTCCCCTCCTTCCCTATGCCTGGATTAGCCGCCAGATTCCAGAGAGCCCTGAGGTGCATCTGGCGACCCTGCGGAGTTTCTGGTGCAGCTTCGACCGGGAACTGGCCGAGGCCGCCGTCGTCAGCCTTCAGCATTCCGGCCTCTTCCAGGAGGTGAAGTTCGCCGAAAAGCCGGAACAGGCCACCACGCGCTACCTCCTCCTGGGCTCTCTCCTGTCCTCGGAATACCAGGGGGAACGACTGACCTATGGAGTGACCTACCTCTTCGCCCCCGCCCTCTGGGCCTGCGGATTCCCCATGGCCGTCTCCCATAATTCCCTCTCCCTCGTCTTCCGCCTCGTGGACCGGGAAGAGAACAAGACCCTCTGGAGATACCGCTTCGATGGGGAAAGCTCCCGCCCCCATTTCCTCTACGCGGGGGTTGGCAAGGATGCCGCCGGATATGCGAGGCTGATGAAGCAGGCCATGAATGCGGTCGTCTATGACCTGGACCACAAGGTGGAAGAGGCCCGGCGGCAGGAAGACACCCCCGGGAATAAATAGGCTGCGCCGACAGGGAACGCTACCCCCTCGCTCCCGGGAAAAAAAGGACGGGAAAATCCCCGGCCCCGCTGGAAAAACGGGGCGGGGGGACGTAATGAGAGTGGAGACGGCGACAGCCCCGGAAAACGAGGCCGCCAACGCCTCCGGAACCGCACCCCCTCCCGGGGGGACGACATAGGCTCCCTTGACGGAAACACGAACGAAATCCGGCCTCCGGAATAAGGCCCAAATACGATAGGAGGAAATCAAATGAAGAAGACTTTGCGAACCTTGACGGTTTTCCTTGTGGCGGTGCTCTTCTGTGGCTCCCTGGTGGCCTCCCCCCGGCATGGCCGCCCCGGCCCCGGCCGCCCTCCCGTGCACCGCAACTACGGCCGCCCCGC
>JAEDNB010000128.1 GCA_016302725.1 Lentisphaeria bacterium | reverse complement strand
AGAACTCCAGTTTGATGCCGTTGGGGGCGTCGGGGGTGACCAGGGAGCCGTCGGGGGCGACATAGGGGATCTTCTTCAGGGCGCGGTGGGGGGCCAGGGCCAGGGTTCCCTTGGTGAGCCGCCGGATGAATTCCCGGGAGATGACGTGGATGGCGGGGGAGCCTGCCCGGAAGGTGAGGCGTCCTTGGGAGTCGGTCTGGTGGAGGAGTTCCCCGGGCATGTCGGAGTATTCCACGATGAGGGTCTTTCCCTCCAGCTGGCAGAAGTGGCCCAGTTTTTCCATGGGGTCTCTCTTGATGAGGGCGCGGGAGCTCATCTGGGAGCCGGTGAGGCAATGGAGTCCCAGGAAGAGGGGGTCGAAGAGGGTGACCATGGGGTTGTCCACCTGCCAGTAGGAGAGGTATTCCACGCCGCGTTTCTCCATGTCGTCCAGGGTCCCGGAGTCCCGGAGGGCGGCCAGGGTGCCGCCGTGTCCGTTGGCGAAGAGGGCGAGTTTTCCGGGGGCTTCCAGGAGCGCCTTTCCCTGCTGGTCGAAGCCGGGGAGCTGGCCTTGGATGAAGAAGCGGACGTTTTCGGGGGCCAGTCCGAAGAAGGCGTTTTCCTGGAAGAAATCCAGGGTGGCCTGGTGGTTGGCGGGGCTGGTCATGACATACCAGGGGAGGACGCACCCGTATTTTTCCATGTTCCGCAGGATTCCTTCGGCGAAATACTGGAAGAGGGCCTTGTTGCGGAGGGGGGAGAAGCGGTATGTCCCCTTGGGGCCGTCGTATCCCAGGCGGGTGCCCTGTCCTCCGGCCACGGTGAAGCCGGCCACCTTTCCCTGGCGGAGGAGTTCCTCTCCCTTCCGGCGGGCGTTCCGGTAGAGTTCCTCCTGTTCCGGGGTTTCAGGGACGAGGGGGAGGTAGGGGGCGGGGGCCAGGCGCCCGAAGGGGATGGCGTCGTCATTGGCGCCCTGGACCTGGCGGTACCAGGAGAGCACCTCTGTCCAGTTGATGGAGGTGATTTGGTCTCCCAGGGCATCCTGTTCCTGCGGGGCGAGGGCATCCCAGAAGCGGAGGAGGTGTTCCTGCCCCACGGGGGCCAGCAGTGCGGTAAGTTGTTCCTTGGTATGACGGCTCATGAGAGGTTCTCCAGTTTGTTTTTTGGGGGAATCCGCGCCTCCCAGGCCGGGGGCGTTCCTGGCGGGGGCGGACAGGGGATTCCTGCGGTCTAGATTGGGGAAAAAGGGGGAATGGGGCAGGGGACCTGCAAAGCCCCTCGCCTGCGCCTCCGCGCCTCCCTTTCCCCTCCGCGCAGGTTCAGCCTTGGGCTGGGCGCTGGGGGAGGGGGCGCACATGGACGTCCCCGGCGGAGATGGTCTCCACCCCCTGGGGGGTCTTCAGGAGCATGAGGCCCTGGTCTGTGTAGCCCAGGAGGGTGCCGGTGACCCGTCCATTGGGGCGGTCCACGGCGATTTCCCTTCCCGCCAGCGCGTCATGGGCGCGCCACAGGGGAAGGAAGGGGGCCAGGTTCTCCTCCGGGAGCCATTGCTCGTAGAGGGGCTGGAGCGCGTTGCAGAAGTCGGCCAGGAGCCTTTCCCGGGAAAAGGGGGTGCCCACGTGCCAAAGCAGGGAGGTGGCGGTCTCCCGCAGCTCGGGGGGAAAGTCCTCCGGGAGGGAATTGACGTTGAGGCCCACTCCCAGGACGATTCCCCGCCTGCCCTCCTTCTCCTGGGGGGGGCATTCGCAGAGGATGCCGGAGAGTTTCCTGCCCTGGAGCCAGAGGTCGTTGGGCCATTTCAGGGCCAGGGGGAGGGCGGGCGCCTGGCGCAGGACGGCTTCCCGCAGGGCCAGGGCGGTGACCATGGCGAGTTGGGAGAGGCGCAAGGGAGAGGTGTCTGGCCAGAGAAGCAGGGAGAAATAGAGGTTTTTCCCCGGGGGGGAGTGCCAGAGCCGCCGATGCCGTCCCCTTCCTGCGGTCTGGGCTTCGGCGACGGCCAGCATCCCCTCCGGGGCTTCCCGGGCGGCCTCCTCCAGGAGGTATTGGTTGGTGGAGGGGAGGGTGGGGAAGTGGCGGAAGGGAAGTCCCAGGCGGGAGGCCTTCAGATGGGCGAAGAAGAGTTCCTGGTCCAGGAACGGCGGATTTTCCTGCATGGAAAAGGGGGGAGTGGGCTAGTTGAGGAAGCGGCAGATGATGGGGATGGCCTCCTCGGGGCAGTCCTCCAGGAGATAATGGCCCGCCTTGGGGAAATTCAGCACCAGGGACTGGGGCAGCACGTGCTGGAGGCGCTCCCCGTTCTCCGGGAAGTAGGCCCCGTCCCTTTCGCCCCCCAGGCAGAGAATCGCCTTCCGGGAGAGCAACTGCAGGCGGAGGGAGATTTCATTGAGGAGGGCGTAGGAGGGATTGCTGGGCTTTTCCCGGTAGCGGGCGAAGAGCATTTGCCAGGGATGGCGCCCCCGGCAATTCCGGTAGGGGGTGAGGAAGGCGCTCTTTTCCAGCTTGTTGAGGCTGCCCTGGCGGATGCCCAGGGCCAGCTGGAGGCGCATGAAGAGCTTGGTGCGGTAGGCGAAAAGGCGCCAGAGCCCGGGGACGCGGAGAAGCCACGGGGCTTCCATGAAGGGCATTCCGGGGAAGAGGATGGGGCTGAGGAGGATGAGGCGCCGGAGCCGCTCGTGGTGCTGTACGGCGTATCCCATGGCGACGGGGGCGCCATGGCCGTGGGCGATGAGGTGGAACCGGGGCAGCTTGAGGTCGACGGAGAGGAACTTGGTCAGGTGGGTCAGGTGCTTTTCCAGGGAATACTCGTAGCGGTCGGGCTTGTCGGAGAGCCCGAAGCCGAGGTGGTCCACCACGATGACCCGGTAGCGTTGTTCCAGGAGGACGCGGATGAGCCTGCGGAAATAGAACGCCCACCCCAGGAAGCCGGCCACGATGACCACGGGGATGCCGCTGCCCTGGTCGATGTAGTGGACGCGGTATCCGTCCCTGGTCTCGTACCAGCGGCTCTCGTAGGGGAAGACTTCTTTCCAGGCGGCTTCTGACATTTAGGGGAGTTCCTTCAGCAGACCATTCCGGAGCAGCAGTTTCAGGAAGCGGACATCCAGGAGGTGTCCGGCTTTGAAGGAGGCAAGGCGTCCTGCGGGGCGGCAGAGGGGGGGGAGCAGGGAGAGGGCGGCCACCAAATCCAGGCAGGTGCGGTGCCAGACGGGTTCCAGGGATTTCCCTGAGGGGAGGGAGAGGGCGGGGTTGGGAGGGTTGGCATACTCCTTCTTGCCTGCCAGGAGGATGTTCTTGCGGGTGTAGCCCAGGTTGCGCAGGGAGGGGAGGAGGAGGCCCAGGGTCTTGGCCAGGCGCATCTCCCTGGCGCTGCAGTTGGTGCGGGCCGCCGCCCCCTGGCGGAAGGCCTCCGGATGCAGGCAGAGGCGCAGGCGTTCCCTACCGATGGCGGTGGGAAAGTCCACGGACACATCCAGGAAGAGGCGGCGGTCTTCCGGTTCCCGGGGTGGCTCCCACAGGAGGAAACCGCCATTGTCGGGATGGAGGAGGGCGACGGGCTTGGCGGGGGCCAGGTAGCGGAGGGGGCGCGCGGGGTCCTCCTGGAGCCCGGCCTGGTCCAGGGCCTGGACCAGGGGCAGGGAGCCCTGGTCGAAGAGGGGGGGATCCTCGGAGAGGAGGTCCACCCGCAGGGAATCAATGCCCAGCCCCAGGCGCTGGCAGACCACATGCTCGCTCATCCGCAGGGCATTCCCCGGGGAGCCTGACTGCAGGACAATCGCCCGCCTGGCCTGGGAGACGCTGGCCAGCACTGCGGGGATGGGGAGTTCCTCGGGCAGGTCCTCCCGCCAGAAATTCCACCCGGCGGGCGCATGGGGGGCCAGGGCGGGACGAAGGCGCAGGGTGCGCCGCAGCCCCTTTTGATAGGTGGCCGGCCCGGTCACCTCCGCCTCCTGGCGGATGGTGGTGGCGTAGCGGGGGGGGAGCCATCCCTCCGGCGCCGGCAAGTCCAGGTCCACGGGCATCTCTGCCAGGGCATGGAAGGCCTTCTCATAGTTCTCCCCGGTGCCCTGCAAAAGCAATGGATGCCCGCCGTTTCTCACGGAATGGAAACCTCCTTGCCTTGCTTCTCCGCAGAACGGTAGAGCCCGTCGATAATCTTCTGGACGGCCATCCCTTCCTCTCCCGAGGCGTGGAGGGGCGTCCCGTTCTGGATGGCGGAAAGGAAATCGCCCAGTTTGGAGACGAAATCGGTAGGGGAGGGATGGGGGGGGAGGTAGGCGGCGGTGGAGTTGTCCATGGTGCCCGCCAGGTCGTGGAAAAGGGTGCCGGTGGCCGTGCTGAAGCCGCCCTTGGTGCCCATGATTTCCCAGTGGGCGGTATCCTCCTCCAGGTGGGAGCAGAAGGCGCTCTCCACCTCCATGAGGGAGCCGTCCGCAAAGCGGACCTGCCCCACGCAGAGGTCTTCCACTGTGTAGCTCTTGTAGTCCCAGTTGGGCCATTTGGAGACCACCTGGGAGGGCTTGTCCCCCAGGAAGGTCCAGGTGCGGCCGGAGGCGGCCACGGGCTTGGGCTCGCCCATGACGTAGTGGGCGGACTCGATTTGGTGGACGCCGATGTCGATCATGGGTCCGCCCCCCTGGAGGTCCTTCCGTCCGAAGACGCCCCAGTTGGGCACGCCCCGCCGGCGCATGGCGTGGATTTTCACGTAGAGGATTTCCCCCAGCAGTCCCGCCTCCGCCGCCCGTTTCGCCATCTGGACCACGGGGGTGTAGCGGATTTGGAAGCCGACGGCCAGGAGCCGGTTGGCCATCTTGGCTGCCCGGTTCATCTTCTGGCATTCGGCGGGGTCCATGGCCATGGGCTTTTCCACCATCACGTGGCATCCGGCCTCCAGGGAGGCGATGGCGGCGGGGGCGTGGACCCCGTTGGGGGTGCAGATGTCCACGGCGTCCAGCTCCTCCCGCTCCAGCATCTCCCGGTAGTCCTGGTAGAGCCGGGCCTTCTGGCATCCGGGCTGCTGGCGGAACCATTCCAGGCGCTCCGGGAGAATGTCGCATCCCGCCACAATCTCCGCCTGGGGGAGCTGCTGGAGGGCGGCGATGTGACACCGGGAGATGTTCCCGAGGCCCAGGATGGCCAGGCGGAGTTTCTGGGGGGCGTAGATTCTGGGTGCCATGGAGTAGTGGGGCGTAGGCCGGGATTGCTTATTTGATGGGAACTTCCACGCCGTTCTTTTCCGCGGAGCGGTAGAGCCCGTCGATGATTTTCTGGACGGCCATTCCCTCCTCTCCATCGGGGGTCAGGGGGGCGCCCAGGCGGATGGCCTGGGAGAAGTGGTGGAGTTTGTTGTAGAAGAACTCCGCCCACACATTTCCGATGGGCAGGAAGCCTGCCTTGGAGTTGACCATGGTGCCCGCCAGGTCATGGAAGAGGGTGCTGGACTGGAAGTCGAAGCCGCCCTTGGTGCCCATCACCTGCCAGTTGAGGTACTCGTCCTGGGGCAGGTGGGCGCAGAAGGAACTTTCCACCTGCATGAGGACCCCGTTGTCAAAGCGGACCTGCCCCACGCAGAGGTCTTCCACGGTGTAGTTCTTGTAGTCCCAGTTGGGCCAGCGGGAGACCACCTGGGAGGGCTTGTCCCCCAGGAAGGTCCAGGTGCGGCCGGTGGCGGCCACGGGCCTGGGCTGGCCGATGGCACAGTGGGCGCTCTCAATCATGTGGACGCCGATGTCAATCATGGGGCCGCCGCCCTGGAGGGCCTTCTGCCCGAAGACGCCCCAGTTGGGCACGCCCCGCCGGCGCATGGCCTGGACCTTCACGTAGAGGATCTCCCCCAGCAACCCTTCCTGGAAGGCGCGGAGGCACATCTCCGTGGAGGGATGGTAGCGGTATTGGAAGCCCACCGCCAGAATCTTCCCCGCCTTCTCGGCGGCATTGCACATCTTCTGGCATTCGGCGGGGTCCATGGCCATGGGCTTCTCCACCATGACGTGGCAGCCGGCCTCCAGGGCCGCAATG
>JAEDNB010000002.1 GCA_016302725.1 Lentisphaeria bacterium | reverse complement strand
GGAGGGCGGCATCAGGCGGGCCTCCGGGGTCAGGGGGGCGGTGTCCAGGGGGAGCAGCCCCTTTGCCGGAAGGGCCACGGGCAGTAGGAGGCCCCAGAGAAAAGCCAGGTTGTTCCGAAGAAGGGGAGGCATGGGGGAGGGAAAGGGATCAGAGGCGGCGGGCACGCCGTTGCAGGAAAACGGATAGCTTCCGGAGGACGTCTTCCCCCAGGGAAAGGGGGAGGGTGTCCACCCCCAGGGCGGAAAGCTGCCGTTCCCGCTCCGCCTGCTCCCGCTGGATTCTCTGGCGGTAGGCCGCCCGGGTGCGGGGACAGGCGGTGTCCAGCAGAAAGTCCTGGTGGGTCTCGGGATCGTGGAAGGTCATCAGGCCCCCACGGGGCAGTTCCTCCAGGGAAGGATCCCGGAGGAGCAGGGCGATGACATCGTGCCGCCGGGCCAGACGCTGCAGGGCGGGGCGGAAATCCCCCGGGGCCTGAAAGTCGGAGAGGAGGAAGAGGACGGAACGGCGTTTCAGGGTGCGTCCCAGGGTCTCCAGGGCGGCGGGGAGGTCGGTGCCCTCTCCGGCGGGGATATGGCCCACCACTTCCCGCAGGAGTCGCATGGCATGGGAGACTCCCTTGCCGGGAGGGAGATATTTCTCGATCCGGTCGGAGAAGAGCATCAGCCCCGTCTTGTCGTTGCTCTTCACTGCGGAGAAGGCCAGGGAGGCGCAGAGCTGGGAGGCCAGATCCCCCAGGGATTCCGGGCCGCCGCCGAAGCGGGAGGAGGCGGAGCAGTCCACCAGGAAGAAGATGGTGAGTTCCCGTTCCTCACGGAAGCGCTTGAGGTAGGGTTTTCCCTGGCGGGCGGTGACGTTCCAGTCGATGGCGCGCACATCGTCCCCGGGGAGATATTCCCGCACCTCCTCGAATTCCATGCCCGCCCCTCGGAAGGCAGAGCGGAATTCCCCGGCCAGGAGTCCGCAGCTCTCCTTCCGGGTCTGCAGCTCCAGAAGCCGGATTTTACGGGTGATGGCTTTCCAGTCCATGGGAAAAGGAGGGCGTCAGGATCAGGGCACCCGCACGGCATCCAGCACTTTCCGGACCAGTTTCTCCGGGGTGTATTCCTGGGCTTCGGCCTCATAGGTGAGAAGCACCCGGTGGCGCAGCACATCCATGGCCACGCTCTTCACATCCTGGGGAGTGACGTATCCCCGCCCCAGGAGCAAGGCCTGTCCCCGGGCGGCCTGGGCCAGGAAGAGGGAGGCGCGGGGGGAGGCACCGAAGCGCAGAAGCCCCTCCAGTTCTCCCAGGCCGTGGCGCTGGGGGTGCCGGGTGGCGTCCACCAGGGAGACGATATACTGCTCCACCCGTCCGTCCATGAAGATGCTGTCCATGACGCTCCGGATGCGGAGGATGTCCTGGGGAGTCATGACGGGATTGACCTGGGGCGGGGGCTGGAGGGTGGCGTGGCGGCGCAGGATCTGGATTTCCTCCTGGGGGGAGGGGTAGTCCACCACCACCTTGAAGAGGAAGCGGTCCACCTGGGCCTCGGGGAGGGGGTAGGTGCCTTCCTGCTCCACGGGGTTCTGGGTGGCCAGCACCAGGAAGGGGGAGGGCAGGGGGTAGGTATGCTCGCCGATGGTGACCTGGCGCTCCTGCATGGCCTCCAGCAGGGCGCTCTGCACCTTGGCGGGGGCGCGGTTGATTTCATCCGCCAGAATCAGGTTGGCGAAGACCGGCCCCTGGCGGGTGGTGAACTCCCCCTCCTTGGGATTGTAGATGAGGGTGCCCACCAGGTCGGCGGGAAGCAGGTCCGGGGTGAATTGAAGGCGGTGGAAGGAGGCCTGGATGGCACGGGCCAGGGTGGTGACGGTCAGGGTCTTCGCCAGCCCCGGCACCCCCTCCAGCAAAACATGCTGGTTGGCCACCAGCGCCACCAAAAGGCGGTTGATGAGATTCTCCTGGCCGACGATGACCTTCTGCATCTCCTCCCGCAGGGATTGGAGAAGGGCGGATTCCTGAAGGGCCTGCTGACTGATTTGGGAAAAATCCTGCATCTTTGTATAACTGATTTATTATGAACTAGTTATAAATCAAAAAAAGACGGGTTGCCGCCCAGGGGGCGTCCCGTCTTCCATGGGATGGGGCGGCAGGTTTCCATAGACAATGGGCCGGGGGCTGGGTTCCCGGGGAATCCGCCCTGCCGTCTTTTTTCGGGGGGGTATCCCTCCCCGTTCCGTCCGCCGCGTGTAGGTGTCTACCGGGGTTCTTCCTTGAGGAAGAATTCCACGGAGTCCTGGAGGGCCTGCCAGGCGGCCTCGATGATATTTTCGGAGAGTCCGACGGTGCTCCACTCCCGTTGTCCATCGGTGGAGTCGATGAGGACCCTGGTATGTGCGGCGGTTCCCACGGAGCCGTCGATGATTCGGACCTTGAAATCCCGGAGCCTCATTTTGCTGACCTGGGGGAAGAAGGTGGCCAGGGTTTTCCGGAGGCACTTGTCCAGGGCGTCCACGGGGCCCTCCCCTTCGGCGGCGGTGATTTCGGATTCCTGTCCGTTGACGCGCACCTTCAGGGTGGCGGCGGAGAGGCACTTTTCGGTGGGGCCGCGTTTTTCGATGATGACGCGGAAGCCATCCAGTTCGAAGGGGGGCTTTTTAGGGGAGAGGAGGCGTTGCAGGAGGAGTTGGAAAGAGGCGTCCGCCGCTTCGAAGGCGTATCCCTGGGCCTCCTTTTCCTTGAGTGTGGCGAGGACGGCCTTGGAGCTGTTGGCCTCCAGGGGGATTCCCAGTTGCCGGGCCTTCAGGAGGACATTGCGTGAGCCGGAGAGTTCGGAGAGAAGGATGTTCCTGCGGTTTCCCACGGTTTCCGGGGAGATTTGCTCGAAGTGGGAGGGGGCCTTGGCCACGGCGGCCACGTGGAGCCCCGCCTTGTGGGCGAAGGCGCCAGTGCCCACGTAGGGCTGCTGGGGGCGCTCCCGCACCAGGGTGACCTCGTAGAAGAGGCGGGAGAGGGGGGTCAGTTCCTGGAGGCGCAGGGCGTCGTTCACGCGATAGCCGGGCATTTTCAGGGCGATGGCGGGGAGGATGGAACAGAGGTTGGCGTTGCCGCAGCGTTCCCCGAAGCCATTGATGGCGCCCTGGACCATCTGGCAGCCGGAGCGGATGGCCGCCAGGGAACCCGCCACGGCGCAGTCCGCATCGTTGTGGCAATGGATGGCCAGGCGGGCCTCCGGGGGCAGGCTCGCCCGCACCTCCCGGACGGCCTGGGCCAGGTCGAAGGGAAGGGTGCCGCCGTTGGTGTCGCAGAGGGTCAGGCAGGTGGCGCCGGCCTGCCAGGCGCAACGGAGGGCCTGGAGGGCATATTCCGGGTTGTCCCGGTATCCGTCGAAGAAATGCTCGGCATCCAGGAAGACCTCCATCCCCCTCCGGGTCAGGCACTCCACGGATTCCTGGATGAGGAGGAGGTTTTCCTCGGGGGAGATTCCCAGGACCTCCCTGGCCTGCCGGGAGGAGGCCTTGCCCACCAGGGCGGCGACGGCGGCCCCGCAGGTGGCCAGGGCCTCCATGGCGGGATCCTTTTCCGGGGCAAGCCCAACCTTGTGGGTGGAGCCGAAGGCCACCAGCCTGGCATGCTTCAGGGGAGCCTTGGCCAGTTCCTGGTAGAGGGCGGTGTCCTTGGGGTTGGAACCAGGCCATCCGGCCTCGATGTAGTCCATTCCGAAGTCGTCCAGGGCCCTGGCCAGGCGCAGTTTGTCCTGGAGGGAGAAGTTGATGCCGGGGCCCTGTGCGCCGTCCCGGAGGGTGCAGTCGTAGAGGAGGATGGTTTGCGGGGTGGGGGTGTCCATGGGGTTTGGGGAGGGGATTAGCGGGAACTGCCTGGGCTGGGGGGTGCGGCGTGCTTCTGCAGGGTCTCCAGGACGAGGCGGGCCAGTTTGTCTCCCAGGCCGGGCACGGCCTTCGCCAACTGGCCGGGGGACATTTTGAGGATTCGCTTGACGGAGCCGCATCTCTGGAGGAGTTCCATCCTGCGCTTGGGACCCACCCCGGGGATTTCCTCCAGGACGGATTCCTTGATGCGGGCGACACGGAGTTGCCGGTTGTATCCATTGGCCCATCGGTGCGCCTCGTCCCGGATGGCCTGGAGGAGTCGGAGTCCGGGGTTTTCCCTGGGGAGGCAGAGGGGGTCGCGCTGATGGGGGAGGATGACCAGTTCGAATTGCTTGGCCAGTCCGATGAAGGGGACATGGAGTCCCAGGGCCTGCCAGACCCGCAGTCCGGTGTTCACCTGGGGGAGCCCGCCGTCCAGGACCACCAGGTCTGGGAGGGGGAGGTTTTCCCGCAGGAGCCTGCCATAGCGCCGGGTGAGCACCTCTTCCATGAATGCGGTGTCGTCCGTGGCCTCCGGGGTGCGGATTCGGTAGCGGCGGTATTCGCTGGTGGAGGGATGTCCGTCCCGGAAGAGGACCATGGAGCCCACGGCCAGGGTGCCGGAGATGTTGGACATGTCGAAGCACTCCATGTGCCTGGGGAGTGCCGGGAGGGCGAGGGCGGCCTGGAGGGCTTCCATGCCGGCGGGGTTTTCCTGGGGGTCGGTGCGCCTGGCGATGGTCTGGTTCAGGAAGCGCCGGGTGGGTTCCAGGACGGAGCGCAGGTGGCCCATCATGTCCCGCCAGCGGGCGGCTTCCTCGTAGGCCCGTTCCTGGGCGGCCCGCTTCATCTTTTCCTCCATCTCCCGGAGGAGTGCCTTGGCGGGTTCCTCGCCCCGGAGGATGGCGAGGGCCTTTTCCACCCGGAGGGCATAGTCCTGGGGGGAGATGGCCCCCAGGCAGGGGGCGGAGCATTGCCGGATGACGTCCTGGAGGCAGTGGCGGTGGTTTTCCGGGGTGGGGGCGGGGCAGTCGCAGGAGCGCAGTCCCAGGCTTCTTTCCAGGAAGCGGATGGTTTCCCGCAGGGAGGCGGCATGGGGGAAGGGGCCGAAATAGAGGCAGTTCCCGTTCTTCCGCACCCGTTCGAAGGTGAAATGGGGATAGGTTTCGGAGGGGTCCAGGGCCACCAGCAGATAGCGCTTGTCGTCCCGCAGGTCCACATTGTAGCGGGGGGAATATTGCTTGATGAACTGGGCTTCCAGGAGGAGGGCGTCCGCCTCGGTGGCCACGGGGAAGGTCTGGTAGGAGGCGATGGAGTGGATTAGGGCGCGCCGCCTCGGCTCCTCCTTCATGTAGGTGGAGGGCATGAAATAGGAGCGCATCCGGTTCCGCAGGTTCCGCGCCTTTCCCACATAGATTACCTCTCCGGCGCGGTTTCGGAAGACATAGACCCCTGGGGAGCGGGGCACGTCCTGGGACCGGAAGAGAGGGGGGGAGGGAGTGGCGTCGTTCTCGCTCACGGGTTCATGCAGACCACATCCTGGGGAGAGAGGCAGAGAAGAAGGGGGCGTCCGGAGGGCAGTTCCTCCCTGGGGTTGAGGTGGTCGAAGCGGAGGGGTTCCCCTGCCGCGTCCCGGGCTTCATATTGGCAAATCTCCCCCAGGTATTCGGACATGGCCAGGGTGACGGAGATGCGGTTTTCCCCGTCCGGGGGGGGATTTTCCCCTTCCAGGAGGCGGAAGGCCTCCGGGCGCAGGGAGAGGGCCACCTCCATTCCTGGCCGCGGGTCGGGGGGGAGGCAGCGGGAGCGCAGGAGGCCCAGGGGGGTCTCCAGGAGGGCGCTGTCCCCCTCCAGTGCCTTGATGGTCCCCTTGCGCAGATTGGTCTCCCCGATGAATTCCGCCACAAAGGGGGTGCGTGGGCGGCGATAGACCTCCCGGGGGGTGCCGACCTGCTCCAGGCGCCCATTCCGCAGGACGGCCAGGCGGTCGGCCATGGAGAGGGCTTCCGCGCGGTCATGGGTCACGTAGACGCCGGTGAGCCGGTTTTCCTTGCAGATGCGCCGGATTTCCAGGCGCATGTCCCTGCGCAGCTTGGCGTCCAGGTTTGCCAGGGGTTCGTCCAGGAGGAGGACTCCGGGATGGATGACCAGGGTCCTGGCGAGGGCGACCCGCTGCTGCTGTCCCCCGGAGAGTTGGTTGGGCTTTCGCTGGGCCAGTTCCAGGATTTGGAGTTCCTGCAGGGCCTGGGTCACCCGGCGTTCCCGTTCCTCCCTGGGAACCCCCTTCATCTCCAGGCCGAAGGCGACATTCTGGCGGACGGTGAGATGGGGCCAGAGGGCATATCCCTGGAAGACCATGGCGGTGTCCCTTTGGGCGGGCGGGGTGTGGGCGCCCATGGGGACGCCCCCCAGGAAGAGCTCCCCCCCCGTGGGGGCCTCGAAGCCGGCGATGGTGCGCAGGAGGGTGGTTTTCCCGCAGCCGGAGGGGCCCAGGAGGAAGAAGAGTTCGCCATCCTCCACCGTCAGGGAGACGTCATCCAATGCGGTGGTCTCCCCATACCGCTTGGTGAGATGTTCGGCGCGGATCTGCACGGGGTGAAGTGGGGGGCTGGGCTAGAAGACCTTTCCCGTGTCCTTGTCGGCGATGTGGAAGTCTTCGATGTGGAGTTCGGGATTGGCGTTGAAAGTGAGCTGCCGGTTGTGCTCCGCCGCCATGGCGTTCATCACCTTGTGGTCCACGGTGCGCAGCCGCTCCAGGATCTTGGGATGGACGGTGATGACGAAGTGCTGCACGTCCTTCTTGCGGGCCAGCAGTTCGTTGAGGCGACGCTGGATTTCCACGGAGACGCTGGTGGCGGTCTTGATGAGCCCCCGCCCCTTGCAGTAGGGGCAGTCCTCGTAGATGGTGCTCTCCAGGGATTCGCTCTCCCGCTGGCGGCTCATCTCCAGCAGCCCCAGCCCGCTGATGGGGTAGATTTTGATGCGGGCGTGGTCTTCGGCGGTGTATTGCTTGAAGGCGCGGTAGACGGCCATCTGGTCCTTGCGGGAGCGCATGTCGATGAGGTCCAGCACCACCAGCCCGCCGATGTTGCGAAGCCGGAGCTGCCGCGCAATCTCCTTGACGGCCTCCATGTTGGTGGCCAGGATGGTTTCGGGCTGGTCCTTGCCGGAGCGGTTCTTTCCGGTGTTGACGTCGATGGCGATGAGGGCCTCCGTCTCGTCGATGCAGAGATAGCCGCCGCTGGGGAGGGGGACCTTCCGGTTGGAGATGCCCTCGATTTGCTGGCTGA
Source organism: Lentisphaeria bacterium (assembly GCA_016302725.1). Taxonomy (GTDB): domain Bacteria; phylum Verrucomicrobiota; class Lentisphaeria; order Oligosphaerales; family Oligosphaeraceae; genus UBA1724. Next base: position 21,264 of record JAEDNB010000002.1, on the reverse strand, counting down.
TGCCGTATTTGATGAAGATGGGGGTGGGGTTGGAGTAGAGCTTGACCTTGATGGAATCCTGGCGGTCGAAGCGCTGCAGCATTTCCAGGGCGAGGTTGTAGGCCTCCTTGGTGTCGCAGACGATTTCGTCGATGTCCTGGGTCAGGTTGTCCCGGAGGGTGCGCTCCACCAGGGCGGGTTCCTGGTAGACGCAGACGGGGGCGCGGCGCTTGGCGGCGGTGTCCTCGGCCTTGTGCCAGGCGTCCATGAGCATTTGGAGGTCGCGCTGGAAATATTCCCGCTTCAGCCCCACGCCCTCGGTGCGGCAGATGACGCCGGTGTTGGGGGGGAGGATGGTGCGGATCATCTGCTTCAGGCGGCTGCGCTCCTCCCGGTCCTCCACCCGGCGGGAGATGCCCACGTGGGGGCAGTTGGGCAGCAGGACAAGGTAGCGCCCGGGGATGGAGAGGTTGGTGGTGACGCGGGCGCCCTTGGTGCCAATGGGCCCCTTGGTGACCTGCACCAGGATTTCCTGGTCCACGTGGAAGAGGTTGGGGATGTCCTCCACGGTGTATCCCTTCTTCTCCGCCTTCCGGGGCTTCTCCTTTTCCTTCTCTTTCTCCGGCTTGGGCAACTTCTCCAGCTTGGCGGGCTGGGCCGCCCCCTTCTGGGGATGGGGCTTGCCGGCAGGGGTGAGGGGAAGCAGTTCATTCTTCCCGGAATTGGCGGTCAGTCCCCTGGCGGGACGCGGCTCCTTCTCCTGGGAGGCGGGGCGGGCGGGGTCACGGCGCTCCTGGACGGCCTCCTGGGGCTGGGGGGCGCCGCCCTTCTGGAGGAAGGGGAAGAAGAAATTGAAGAGGCGGCGGAAGACGCCGGGCTTCGCCGGCCTGGCCGGGGCGGACTGACCCCCTTGCAGGGGCACCAGGTCACGGCCGCCACGGCCGCGGCGACGGCGGCGGCGATGGGAAGGGGAATCCTCGTCGGCGGCCTGGGGGGCACGGGGCTGGCCACCACGCCGGGGCTGCCCCTCCCGGGGCTTGCCCGCAATCTCCTCCGCCAGGGGCGGGGGATTCTCATCGGTGGAGATGGGGGGCAGTTCCCGCTCCTGGGGGGCGGGCTTTTCCTGGGGCTTGGCCAGGGGAATCAGACCCTTCTGCCCCTGCTCCAGGGGAAGAAGCCCCTTGGTGAGGGAAGTGTCCTGCTCCTGCTTTTGCACAACGGGGGCAACGGGGGCGGCCTCCTCCGGAGCGGCCTGGGATTCCCCCTCCGGGGTCTCCCCGTCCGCTTGCTGGACTTCCCCTTCCTCCTCCTCCGCTTCCTGGGCAGGGGGGGCGGGGGGATTGTCGGCGCCGCCTTCCTCGGCCCGGCTGGCGCGGTTGGCCTCCGCCCGCTCCTGTCCCGGCTTCACGGGAGGCTCGTCCTCCTCCTCCCCTTCGCCCTCCAGTTTCTCCAGGGTGGCGGGAAGCATGTCCCAGTAGTGGAGGAAGGCATTCTTGCCTACGCCAATGTCCACGAAGGCAGCCTGGAGGGAAGGCTCCAGGTTCTTGATTTTCCCTTTGTAGATGGAACCGACAATGCGGTCCTTGTTGGTGCGTTCCATGAAGAAGTCCTGGAGGGTGCCGTCTTCCACGACGGCCACCCGTACCTGGAGTTCCTCGGAGTTGATGAGAATCTGTTTCATGGGGGGGGATAAGGAGTGACCTGTCTGGTGGAGGGGGCTCGCCGCCATGCAGGGGCAAAAGACCCTGCCTTCACCAGGGCAGGAATGGGTTCAACCGTTGTCCGCAGGGGAGGCCTCGCCAGGGGAGGCCGGCCTCCCGGAAGGGAGGGCGCCTGAAGCCCTGGGGCGTAGGCGGGAGGGAATCATTCCAGGATGCTGCCCGGCATCACCGGATTGCCACGCAGAAAATCCGCCGCGCTCATCTCCTTCTTGCCATCGGGAATCAGGCGATGGATGAGGAGCGTCCCCGCGCCACAGGCGACGACCAGGGCCTTCCCGCTTTCGGGAAGCACCTGGCCCGCCTGCGCCCCGGAGTCCTCGGCGGTGCAGGTGGCTTCTGTGATCTGAATGCGCCGCAACTCCCCCTGCACGGGCACGCAGGTATAGGCCCTAGGCCAGGGCTGATAGGCACGCACCATGTTGGAGATGCGCCGGGCGGAGGCGTTCCAGGGAATGGCGCCATCCTCCTTGCAGATCTTCCGCACATTGGGCTCGTCGGTGGGGGGTTGGGGAGTGGGCTGAAGCCCTTCGCGGGTGATCCTCCGGAGCACACCCCCGATTCGGGAGGCTGCCAGGAGCCCTAGCCGCTCCTCCAGTTCCTCCGTGGTCTCGGTCTCCTGGATGGGCAGCTCCACCATGTGGTAGACCGGCCCGGTGTCCAGCCCCCGTTCCATGCGCATGAAACTCACCCCCGTGCGTTTGTCGCCATTCAGGATGGCGGCGTTGATGGGGCAGGCACCCCGATAGCGTGGCAGGAGCGAGGCGTGGACGTTGAGGCAGCCGAAGGGAGGGAGGGAGAGCAGTTCCTGTTTCAGGAGTTGCCCGAAGGCGACCACCAGCAGAATCTCCGTCCCCAAGGTGCGCAGTTTCTCCAGGAATTCGGGGGTGTTGACCGAGGGAAGCCGGTCCACTTCCAGCCCTGACTCCAGGGCGTGCCTGGCAAAGGGGGTGGGGGCAAGCCGGTGCTTCCGCCCCACGGGCCTGTCCGGCTGGGAGCCAATGCCCACCAACTCAATCCCACCATCCGCCCGAAGGGCATCCAGGATGGCGATGCCCAAATTGCCGGAACCCAAGTAATAGACCCGGATCTTTGATGGGGACGCGCCGTCTTCTGGCATGGAGGGAGGAAAAGGCCTGGGGATGTGCAAAAGGGAGAAACTGTGCGCCGACAGTCCACAGAGAGGGCGCGAGGTTCCGCAATCGTCGCTCCGCACTCTCAACAATACCCTGCCGGCCAGGGGATGGAGACAAGAACCCATAATATAGCCTGTCAAATGACGGCGTTCCAGGCAAAATCCCCTACGCCGGATGGGACAGGGGGACACCCCGCTTAAACACGGGGGCTGGTCGGCGCTTCGCTTAAACACGGAGGGCACGGAAACGCCCGGCTTGCCGGGCGCACGGAGGGCCGGGAGGGACGCCTGGGGGAGCGGGGGCGTCAGGCGCTTTGCGCCTGCCTTGCGCCGTCGCAGGGGGCCTGCGGGGAAGGAAATGCCCTGCCGGGCACCCCCGTCCCCTGCATCCCCCCCCCCAGCGCCGTCGCGGCCTCGCCGGGCTTCCCGACGAGGCCCCCCTCGGCCCCCCGGCGTTCGTTTCCTGGGAGGCCTGCAGGCAGCGCGCCTGAAGCTCTGCCTCCATTCCCTTCTCCTTGGCGTTCAGGGTGATGAAATCACAGCACTTGTTGTGGATGATCCGCTTGAGATGGTGCCGGATGTGGCCCCGCTCCTTCTGGTATTTCTTCACGCTCCCCCGCTGGAAGAGCTCCACCATCACCCTTCGGTGCAACTCATTCAAGTCGTCTTCGCTAGGGTTGGATGCCCAGCCTCCTCATCACGATTCCGGTCAAGGGCATGTAGAAGAGATAGAATTCCTTCCAGGCCTTGTCGTCGTTTTCGACAACGCCTTTGAGCATGGATTGTCATGTCGTGTAGGACATCCGTGCGGTGCTGTTCCTTTTTAAGGATGGAGGGAGGTGCCGGGGAGGGGGATGTGATCCAGGGAGACGATGGGGATCCCCTGGTATTCCCGTCGGGGGGTGCCCTCGGTGAGGACGCAGGCCACCACGGCGATTTCCAGGCCGATTTTCTGGGCCAGGGCGAGAACGGCCTGGATGGTGCCTCCGGTGGAGACCACGTCATCCAGGAAGCAGATCCGTTTTCCCACGAAGGGGAGGTATTTTTCCTTTCCGATCCAGAGTTCCTGGCGATGGTCGGTGGTGATGGAGTCCACGGTGACGCCCACCGGGTCGGTCATGAAGCCCTTGCGGCTCTTGCGGATTTCCAGGAAGCGCTCCATTCCCAGCCGTTCTGTCAGGGCCTGGGCCAGGCCGCAGGACTTGGTCTGGACGGTGGCCAGGGCATCGAAATCATACTCCCTCAACTTCTCGGCCAGGCTTTTGGCGGCGGCGGCGTTCCACCGGGTCTCCCCGGTCATGTCGAAGGAGTAGATGCGGAAGCCCCCTCCCAGGCCGACCAGGGGGATTTCCGGGGTGCAGTCGGGTCCCAGATGGACCCGCAGGGTGGGCTTCCAGCTTTCCATGGGCAAGGGGGGAGAGGGGCGGAGTTAGAAGCAACCGGTCAGATACTTGGCGGCCACGCCGGCCACCATGCCCAGGAAGGGGTTCTTGGACCAGGCGGTGACGGCCAGGGAGACATATCCCGCCGCCCCATACTGCCCATCCCCTGCCAGGGGGTTGACGTTGGGGATGAAGGTCATGAAGATGCCGATGACGAAGAGGAATCCGGCGATGCTCTGGGCGGGCAGATAGCGTCCCAGGCGTCCCACGACGCCCAGGAGGATGAGGAGCCCGGTGGCGGCCATGAAGACGATGCCGCAGGCCACAGGGGCGGGGGCGGCGGCGGTGCCGGAGATGATGGCCTCGATGGGGGGGCCGCCGAAGAGGGAGCTGGGGATGTCCGCCAGGGAGTTGATGATGGAGAGATGGTCGAAGTTCTGTGTGGTTTGGGCGATGCTGGCGGTGATTCCGCCGAAGGAGATGTTGGCGCCGATGTTCAGCATTACCAGGCTGAGGGCGCCCAGGACCACGGTGAAATTGAGGGTGGGCTCCACCATCTTGAAGTCGGCCCAGTAGGCCTTCTTCCAGAAGCGCCATTCCTGGCTTTCCACGACCTGGTCCCGTCCCTCTTCCATCATGGCCTTCACATCCACCCTCCGCCGTTGGAGGAGGAGGAAGTCCAGGGTGGAGATCACCACGGAGATGAAGATGGTCCACACCAGCTTGTTTCCGTTTTTATGGAGCAGGAAGAAGGTGAGGAGGGCGGAGGCCAGGGAGACCAGGGTCACCCGCTTCTCCTTTTCGAACATGTCCCAGGAGACGCCCGCCAGGATGAGTCCCACGCCCGCCATCATGCCGTTGACCACGGCGGGGCCGGCGAAATTGGAGATTTTCGTGATGTATCCGAAGAGGCCCAGGGTCACCATGATGACTGTGGCCAGGAGGATGGAGCTCACGTTGTTGCGGAGGTTTTTCCGGACGCTGGCCACGGTGATGGTCTCCGCCTGCCCGGAGATGGGGGTCACGGAGCCGGTCAGGAGATTTCCCAGGGCGCCCACCAGGTAGGCGAAGCCGGAGGGCTTCAGGGCGAAGCCCCGGGATTGGGCGTAGAGGAGCTGGGGCACTCCATTGATGATGACGGCCACGATGGCCACGACGAAGGCAATGGCTTGTTCCATGGAATGGGCCTTTTGGGGGAGGGAGAAAGCGGGGGGGACAAGGATGGCGCCTTCCCGTGCGGCGGAGTGGCTGGCAGGGGAAGGCGCCGGAAGGAGGGAGTAGAGGCGGTGGGCCGTTCTCGCGGGGAAGGGGATTCCCTATTGCCGGATTTCGGCGAAAGCTGAAGGGATACTTTAGTGGAGGGACGTGATTTTGCAAGGGATGGGCGTGGGGAGTCATCCTTGGGAAGAGGGGGGAGGCGCTGTCCATGGTGGCGAGGGGTGCCCCGCCTCGTGCTATCTTGTCCCCGTTGTTCGGCGGTTGAGGCCCGTGCCCCTGGGGCCAGGGGGGCGGGCCGTGTGTGTTGGGCGGGCTGGCATGGGGTTGGCGCGTGGCGAATCCGAAGGAGAGAGACGGGATGACAAGGAGGGAGGCATTCATTGCCTTGAACATGCTGCCGGAGATTGGACCCGGCCGGGTGCGCCTGCTGATGGAATGCTTCCCGGAACTCCAGGAGTGCCTGGGAGCGCCTTTGGAGGAACTGCGGCGGGTGCCCCGCCTGGGGGAGGCGTGCGCCAGGGTGCTGCACCAGTGGGAGGAACACTGCGACTTGGAGAGGGAACTCCGCCAGGCGCGGCAGGCAGGGGTCGCCCTGGTGGCCTGGGAAGACCCCTCCTACCCCCCTCAACTGCGGGAAATCCCCGACCCCCCGGTCTGCCTCTATGTGCGGGGAGACCTCCTCGCCCTGCAGCAAAGCGCCAATTCCCTCGCCATGGTGGGAACCCGGCTGGCCACGGCCTACGGCTCCCGCATGGCGCGCAGATTGGCAACCCAGGCCGTCCGGAATGGGTGGACGGTGGTTTCCGGGCTGGCGCGGGGGGTGGACACCATCTGCCACCAGGCCACCCTGGAGGCGGGGGGGAGGACCATCGCCGTCCTGGGAAATGGGCTGGATTCCGTCTATCCGGTGGAAAACCTGGAGCTGGCCCGGAGGATTGCCGCCTCCGGGGGCGCCCTCGTCTCGGAGTTCCCCCTGGGGAGCCGGCCGGACCGTCACCATTTCCCCATGCGCAACCGGATTATCTCCGGCCTTTCCCGGGGGACCTTGGTGGTGGAGGCCTCCCTGCAGTCCGGCAGCCTGATTACCGCCGCCCAGGCCACGGAGCAGGGCAGGATTGTCTTCGCGGTCCCGGGGCTGGCGGATTCCCCTGCCGCCCGGGGATGCCACGCCTTGCTGAAGGACGGCGCACGGCTGGTGGAGGAGTTTTCCGATGTGCAGGAAGAGTTCACCCTGCTGCCGGGGTTGCGGGACAGCGCCTTCCAGCGGGAGGAGCGTCGTCGCCAGGAGGAACTGCGGGAGGCGGAGGTGCCGTTGCCTCCCTTGGAGTACCGCCTGTGGGAGTTGCTGGGGGAGGAGGAGCGTCCCCTGGACCTCCTGGTGGCGGAGAGCGGGGAAAGGGTCTCCGCCGTCCTGGCGGCCCTCCTGAACCTGGAGATCCGGCAGATGGCGCGGCAACTTCCCGGGAAGCGGGTCCGCCGGGTGCCCGGGCGGCGTGGGGTGCCCCAGGCGGAGGCGCCTTCCCGGCCTCCATGATGGCGCCCCCCCCCCGCTATGCTTCCGCGGGCTCCCGCCTCCCTCCCGCGGAAGGCGCCCCTTGCCCGGAAAACCCCGTCCCGTGTTGCCGGGGTATATTTTGCGGGCACGCGCTGGCGCGGCCGGGGGCCGGGTGCCTTTTCCCCAATCTCCCATAGACGCCGCGCGCCCGGCGGAGGAAAGCCGTATTTGCCTTTTTCCCGAGGATTTTCGTGTCCATGAAGATGAACAACGCATTGATGATTGTGGAGTCGCCGGCCAAGGCGAAGACCATTGGAAAGCTTTTGGGGGCGGGGACCACGGTGCTGGCCTCCATGGGGCATGTCAGCGACCTGCCCGCCAAAGAACTGGGGGTGGATGTGGAGCACGATTTCCGCCCCAAGTATGTCCTCACGCCCAAGGGGCAGAAGGTGGTGCGGGAACTGAAGGCGGCGGCCGGCAAGGCGGACCAGATCTATCTGGCCACCGACCCTGACCGGGAGGGGGAGGCCATCGCATGGCATCTCCAGAACCTGCTCCGGGGCGCCACCAAGGCGGATTTCCATCGCATCGCCTACCATGAAATCACCCGTTCCGCCATCGAGGCGGCCTTCCGCTCCCCCGGGCAGGTGGCCCAGCCGCTGGTGGATGCCCAGCAGGCCCGGCGCGTGCTGGACCGCCTGGTGGGCTACCAGGTGAGCCCCCTCCTCTGGAAGAACGTGGAGAAGGACACCAGCGCGGGAAGGGTCCAGTCCGTGGCCCTGCGCCTCATTGTGGAGCGGGAGAGGGAAATCCAGGCCTTCGTCCCCGTGGAGTATTGGAATCTGGAGGCGGTCTTCGCCCCCTCCTCCGCGCCCAGGGTGCGGCTGAAGACCCGCCTCTCCAAATTGAATGGCAAGAACGCCAATGTGCCGGACGGGGAGAATGCCCTGGCGCTGGCCCAGGCCCTGCAGGGGGAGGGGGTGGAGCATAAGGTGTCCGCCATCACCAGCAAGCCCCGCCGGGACAATCCCGCCCCCCCCTTCACCACCAGCACCCTCCAGCAGGCGGCGGGAAGCATGCTGCACTTCGGCTCCTCCACGACCATGTCCATCGCCCAGCAGCTGTACGAGGGCGTGGACCTGGGGGGGACCACCTCGGGCCTCATCACCTACATGAGGACGGACTCCGTGCATGTCGCCCCCGAGGCACAGCAGGCAGCCCTGGCCTATGTCCGCCGGGAATACGGGGAGGAATACGCCCCCGCCACCCCCAACCGCTACCGCTCGGGCAAGAGCGCCCAGGAGGCCCACGAGGCCATCCGCCCCACCAATGTGGAACGGACTCCGGAGGAGGTGGCCCCCTATCTCACCCCGCCCCAGCTCAAACTCTACCGACTGATTTGGAACCGGTTCCTGGCCAGCCAGATGGCGGCGGCCAGGCAGGTCGACCACGCCATTGAAATCCTCTCCAGCGGCGGCCCCCTGGCGACCCTGGAACTGCCCTGCGCGGGGGGACGGCGGGGCGTGGAGTGCATCTTCCGCGCCGCCGCCCGGGAAACCCTCTTCCCCGGCTACAAGAAGGTCTACGACAGGAAGGACCTGGGGCAGGAGGACGAGATGGACAACCTGGCGGGCTCCCTGCCCAAACTGGCCCAGGGCGACCTCTGCCGCCTCCTGGAGTTGAGCAAGGAACAGTGCTTCACCCAGCCGCCGAAGCGGTACTCCGAGGGCGCCCTGGTGAAGGCCCTGGAGTCCAACGGGGTGGGGCGCCCCTCCACCTTCGCCTCCATTGTCCAGACCATCCAGGACAGGAAATATGTGAAGTCGGAGAAGAGTTCTCTGGCGCCCACTCCCCTGGGCTTCCGGGTGAACGACTACCTGGTGGGCAGTTTTGCCTCCCTGTTCAGCGTGGATTTCACGGCCCGCATGGAGGAGGAACTGGACCAGGTGGAGGAGGGCAAGGTGGACTGGGTGTCCATGCTGCGGGAGTTCTATGGCAAGTTCCAGGGATGGCTTGCGGAGGGCGGTGCCCGTCCCCAGGGGGTTTCCCTGAAGCCGGAGCAGTTGAAGGCCCTTCTGGCGGCGTTCCCCCCGGATTTCCCCTTTGACCCGCCTGTGGCGGGGAGCCGGCGGGTTTACGACGACGCCAAGTTCACGGAGAGCCTTCGCCGCCTGATGGAGAAGTCCCCGGAGAAGCTGACGCAGCGCCAGGGGTCCGCCCTGCTGGCCATGGTCGCCCGCTATGCGGAGCGTCATCCGGAGCTGCGGTCGTTGGCGGAGGGAATGGGGCTGGGGGAGGCCTTGGAGGCCTTCCTGAAGGACAATGCCCAGAAGGCGGAGCGCCGGCAGAACGCCCCCGAGAAATTGGCGGTGGAGCCCGCCCTGGAGGAATTGCTGAAGGCCATGGGGAAACTGGAATTCGAGGCGCCCGTGGCCAGCCGTCGGCGCGCCTTTGACGAGGGCAGTTTTTTCCGTTCCCTGGCCAGGCAGGCTTCCGTCTCCGGGGGGCTTTCCGCCCGCCAGCGGGAGGCCCTGCGGAAGATGGCCATGAAATACGCCCAGAAGATACCCGGTTTCCCCGCCCTTGCGGAGAAGTTGGGGTGGGCCCAGGAGGCGGGCGGGGCGGAGGGCCAGGCGTCCCAGGAGGCTTTGGCGGCCCAGGTCGGCCGGCTTCGGGAGCTCACCCAGTCCATCCAGGAGTGGAATCCCCCCGTGAAGCGGGGCGGGCGCACCTATGATGACAAGGCGTTCGTCGATTCCCTGGTCAGCCAGTGGGAGAAGCGTGGGAGCCTCTCGGAACGGCAGCTGGCTTCCTGGGCGAAGACCCTGGCGCGCTACGAGGCCCAACTGCCCCCGGGGAGCCTGGGGGGGATTGCCGCGCCTGAGGCCACCTCCGCCGGCAAAGAGGCTGCTCCCTCCGGGGAGACCTGCCCCCAGTGCGGAAAGCCCCTGAAACGCATCTACTACCGCAAACGCTCCTTCCTGGGCTGCAGCGGGTATCCCGACTGCAAATACACCAGGAACGGCTGAAGACGGCCCCGCCCCCCGCCTTGGCCGGGCAGGGGGCTCCTAATGGGGCGGGGGGGAGGTGTTATATTTTACCGTTTTTCCGAAGCAAGGGAGGCGAAGGCGCCTTCCCCCGTGTAGAGCCTGGAGTCCGGGAAGGCCGGGGACTCTGCGCCGGAATGGAGGAATTTCGAGGGAGCACGGGGCACTGTGCGACCGAGGGAGGACGACGTTGCGGCGCGGGGGGTCCGCCCTGCGGGGCCGGGCAGAAAGCAACAAGGAATTCCGAAGATGATTACCACCAAGGAAGTTGACAACATGTGCTGTGTGGCGAAGGGCTGCGACCACGGTCCCGCGCCGATTCCACAGGAAGGTCAGTGGACCCAGGTCCGCCAGATCAACGAGGTTTCCGGCCTGACCCATGGGGTGGGCTGGTGCGCCCCCCAGCAGGGAGCCTGCAAACTGACCCTGAATGTGAAGAAGGGAATCATCGTGGAAGCTCTGGTGGAGACCATCGGATGCAGCGGCATGACCCACTCCGCCGCCATGGCTGCGGAAATCCTGCCTGGCAAGACCATCCTGGAAGCCCTCAACACCGACCTGGTCTGCGACGCCATCAACACCGCCATGCGGGAACTCTACCTGCAGATCGTCTACGGCCGCACCCAGAGCGCCTTCTCTGAAAACGGCCTCTCCGTGGGCGCCGGCCTGGAAGACCTGGGCAAGGGCCTGCGCAGCCAGGTGGGCACCATGTACTCCACCCAGCTCAAGGGCGTCCGCTACCTGGAAATGGCCGAAGGCTATGTGAAGCGCGTGGCCCTGGACAAGGACAGCCAGGTCATCGGCTACGAGTTTGTGAAGGTGGGCCCCATGATGGAGGCCATCAAGCAGGGCATGGACGCCAACGAGGCCGTGAAGAAGTTCACGGGGACCTACGGGCGCTTCACCCCTGAGGCCGGCGCCGTCAAGTACATCGACCCCCGTCACGAATAACTTTAGGGAGGTAGCAAAAAATGGCTTTGTTCGAGAACTACGAACGTCGGATTCCGCAGATCGAGAAGGTCTGTGCGCAGTACGGCATCAAGGATTTGGAGTCCGCCCGGAAGATGTGCCAGGAGAAGGGCTTCGACCCCTACACCATCACCGAGGGCATCCAGCCCATCTGCTTTGAAAACGCCAAGTGGGCGTATGTCCTGGGCGCCGCCATCGCCATCAAGAAGGGCTGCACCAAGGCCGCCGACGCCGCGAAGGCCATCGGCGAGGGCCTCCAGGCCTTCTGCATCCCCGGCTCCGTGGCGGATGACCGGAAGGTGGGGCTGGGCCACGGCAACCTGGCCTCCATGCTGCTGAACGAGGAGACCAAGTGCTTCGCCTTCCTGGCGGGGCACGAGTCCTTCGCCGCCGCCGAGGGCGCCATCGGCATCGCCACCAAGGCCAACCGCGTCCGCAAGGAACCCCTCCGGGTGATCCTCAACGGCCTGGGCAAGGATGCCGCCTACATCATCAGCCGCATCAATGGCTTCACCAGCGTGGAGACCAAGTTCGACTACTTCACCGGCGAACTGAAGGTCGTGAAGGAAACCCCCTTCTCCGACGGCCCCCGGGCCGCCGTCCGCTGCTATGGCGCCGATGACGTCCGCGAGGGCGTGGCCATCATGTGGAAGGAGGACGTGGATGTCTCCATCACCGGGAACTCCACCAACCCCACCCGCTTCCAGCACCCCGTGGCGGGCACCTACAAGAAGGAGCGCGTCCTGGCCGGCAAGAAGTACTTCTCCGTCGCCTCCGGCGGCGGCACCGGCCGCACCCTGCATCCGGACAACATGGCGGCGGGCCCCGCCTCCTATGGCTTCACGGACACCCTGGGCCGGATGCACTCCGACGCCCAGTTCGCCGGTTCCAGCTCCGTCCCCGCCCACGTGGAGATGATGGGCTTCCTGGGCATTGGCAACAATCCCATGGTCGGCGCCACCGTTTCCGTGGCCGTGGCCGTGGAAGAAGCCATGAAATAGGGTTTGCCTTCTCTCCGGCGGCTCTTGCGGGAGAGCCTCTCCCTGCCCTGTCCCCCCCCCTCCCTTTTTTCCCGGAGGGGAGCCGGGCGGGGGCCTCGGCCTCCTGCGCCCCTCCGGAGGGGATTCCTTGCCCTGCGCCTCTCTTTCCTCCCTTGGGGAAGGGAGGCATGCCCGCCCCCTCGCACCGGAAACCGGGATGCGGAGGGCGGTGTTTTGCTTTTTGGGCGGTGCCTGGCCACCGGGGAGAAGAAGCCCCGGGAAAGGCCGACGGCCCGCTCCTTTCCTGCCTTTTGTCCCCCTGCCGCCGATTCCCCCATGTCCTCCTCCCCCTCCTGGCAGCCTTTCCTTCCCTGCAATGCCGTCTGCTGCCGATACAGCGAGATTGGCACCAAGGGGCGCAACCGGGGCAGTTTTGTGCGCCGCCTGGAGGAGGGGCTGACCCGCGCCCTGGGACGCTCCTTCGGCCAGCCCCGCTTCGAGGTGGAGCGCGGGCGCATCTACCTGTATCCCGGCGCGGAGGGGGCACTCCTGACCGAAGGGCAAATCTCCTCCCTTCGCCAGGAGATTCCCAATCTGCCGGGAATCTCCTCCGTCTCCCCCGGCTGGCATTGCCCCCGTACCCTGGAAGCCTTGGAGGAGTATGTCTGGCGCACCTTGCCCACCGTGGTGGAGGCCTTCCTGGAGAGCCATCCCGCCCAGGGGGAGCGCACCTACGCCATGCGGGTGAACCGCTGTGACAAGAGCTTCCCCCTCCTGGCGGCGGAGGTGGAGAAGCGCTTTGCGGAGAAGGTCCTTCCCCGCTGGCCCCAGTTGACCCTGGACCTCAAGGCCCCCGCCCTCCGCATCGGCGTCGACCTGCGCTCCAGCGGAATCTTCGTGGACTACGAACGGATTCCGGGGCCCGGGGGATTGCCGGCGGGCTCGGGCGGACAGGCCCTGGCGCTTCTCTCCGGCGGCATCGATTCCCCTGTGGCCTGCTATGAGATGATCCGGCGGGGGACCTGCGTGGATTTCGTCACCTTCCACAGCGCCCCCTACACCCCCGAGGCGGGGCTCACCAAGATCTGCGACCTGGCCCGTGTCCTGAACCATTTCCAGCACCGGGGGCGGGTGGCGGCCGTGAATCTCCTCCCCCTCCAGAAGGCAGTGCGGGACCGGTGCGAGGAAAAATTCCGCACCGTGCTCTACCGGAGGAGCATGATGCGCCTGGCCTCCGCCGTGGCCTCCTGCTTCGGGGACGAGGCGCTGGTCACGGGGGAGAACCTGGGGCAGGTGGCCAGCCAGACGCTGACCAACATGAGGGTCATCGAGGAGGCCAGCCCCATGATGATTCTCCGGCCTCTCCTGGTCTACGACAAACTGGACATCATGCGGGTGGCCCGGCAAATCGGGACCCTGGACATCTCCCAGATTCCCGTGCCCGACTCCTGCACGGTCTTTGCTCCCGCCTCCCCCGCCACCGGGGCTTCGCTGGCCCTGGTCAAGGCCAACGAAGAGCGGCTGGAACTGCCTGAACTGCTCCGGGAATGCCTGAGGCAGACCACCACCATGAGCCCCGTCAACTACGCCGCCTACCCCCTGGAAGAGGCGTGGGAGGCCCCGCTGCCCCTATGAACCTCAAGGATTTCCTGGCTCCCGGGGAGGCCGCCGCCGCCACGCTGGCCGGCTGGGGCGAACCCGCCTTCCGCCTGAAGCAACTGAAGGAGTGGGCCTATGGACGCTTCGCCGCCTCCTACGACGAAATGTCCAATCTCCCCAAGGGACTCCGCCGACGCCTGGAGGACGCCGGCATCGCCCCCTTCGCCCTGGAGGTGGTGGAACGCCTCCAGGACCCCGACGACGGCACGGTGAAGTGGCTCTCCCGCCTGGAGGACGGAAACACGGTGGAGACAGTCCTCATGCGGGTGCCGGAACGCACCACCGTCTGCCTCTCCACCCAGGTGGGATGCCCCGTCCGCTGCGTCTTCTGCGCCAGCGGGAGAAACGGGCTGGTGCGAAACCTCACCAGCGGGGAGATTGTCGACCAGGTCATGCTGGCCTGCCGGGAACTGGGCGGACGGGTGGACAACATCGTGGTCATGGGCATGGGCGAACCTCTCCTCAACCTGGAGGCACTGGCACCCGCCCTGGAACGAACCGCCTTCGGCGCACGGCACGTGACCATCTCCACCAGCGGAATCGTCCCCGGCATCCTGCGCCTTGCCCAGTTGGCGGAGGAGGCCCCCCAGGGCGCCGCCTCCCGGAACTGGAATCTCGCCCTCTCCCTCCATGGGGTGGATGACGAGAGCCGCGCCCGCATCATCCCCCCCCATCACCGCTATCCCCTGGAGGAAATCTTCCAAGCCTGCCGGGTGCATCGGGAGAAGACCGGGCGGATGCTCACGCTGGAATACGCCCTGGTGCGCGGACAGAACGACAGCCTGGAGGCCCAAAGGCGCCTGGCGGAGATCGCCCACGACCTCCGGGCCAAGGTGAATTTGATTCCCTGCAATCCCAATGCCAGCGCCCTGGCGGCCCCGGAACTGCGGCGCTGTCGCCAGTGGCTGGACGGGCTTTGCGCCCGTGGCGTCCAGGCCACGCTCCGCCATTCCCGGGGACAGGCCATCCTGGCCGCCTGCGGCCAACTTCGCCAGCAATGGCAGCGGGAGGGGCGCCCCCTCTCTTCCCCGACGCCCTAGGGGCGCGCTCCGCCCGCCTTCCCTTTGTTTCTTCTTGTCCCATCCCATTCCATCCCGTCGACATCGACCAGGAGAGAGTCCATGCAGAAATTCCTTTTGTCCCTGTCAGCCCTGTTGTTCTTTTCACCCCTTGCCTATACCCAGGAGAAAAACGCGAAAATGCCGACCACAAAATCCGAACCCAATCCCGTAATCCGCATCATGACCAGCAAAGGCGACATGAAGGTGGAGCTCTACGAGGACCAGTGCCCCAATACCGTGGCCAACATCATCAGCCTGGCGGAAGCCGGCTTCTACCGCGGCCACACCTTCCATCGGGTCATCCCTGGCTTCATGGCCCAGGGCGGATGCCCCTTCTCCCGGGAGGGCTCCATCGGCACCCCCGGCACCGGCGACCCCGGATACCGCTTCGCCGATGAGTTCAGCAAGGATTTGCGCCACGTGGGACGCGGCGTGCTCTCCATGGCCAACTCCGGCCCCAACACCAACGGAAGCCAGTTTTTCATCACCTTCACCGATACCCCCTGGCTGGATGGACACCACGCCGTCTTCGGCAAGGTAATCGAGGGAATGGAAGTGCTGGACGCCCTGGAGAAGATTGGCTCCGAGAGCGGTCGCTGCCGCGAACGGGTGACCTTCAACATCGAGGTGGTCAGCAAACGAAACCACGAATACAAGGTCAAGAAACTCTAGGCGAAACGCCTCCGCCAGGCCGTCCCCCTCCCTTCCCCTCTCCCGTCGGGAGGCCCTCCGGGAGGGGAGGGTTCCTGGCCAGGGGAGGGGACGGGCGCACTTGCCCAGCCCTCTCCCCGCGCCTTTCCTTAATTTCCCCCGCCCCTTTCCCGATTCCCATCCCCTGATATGTCCCTCTGGCGTCGATGCACATTCTTCATGGGGGCCGCGGCCTTGATGCTGTCTGTCTCCTGCCGGACCCTGACGGCGCCTCCTGGCTATGTCTCCCAGGGAAGCGGCGCGGCGGGCCGCATTGAATTTCCGGAGGGGCTCTCCCTGGAGGCGCAATATTCCCTTCTTGCCTGGTATGGGGAGCAGTATGGGCAGGAGGCGCGTCTGCGGGCGGGGGAGGCCTTCGGCCTGGTGCACAACGCCCTCAACGACCGGGCGATCCTGCTTTGCGGCATGGCGGCCCAGAGCCTGGTGGGGCGCTATCCCGATTTCGCCTACATCCCCCCCCAGGGAGGCATAGCCTTCCTTTACGAAAGCCTGGCCGGACGGCAGGATTTTCCGGAGATGGAGGCCATGCTGGCCCGGTGCCGGCAGACCCTGGAAATGCACCATACCCTGGAGGTGCCCGTGCAGGAATGCCGGGGATTCCTTGCCGAGACCACCACGGGGGATGAGAATGTCCTCTTCGCCCAGTGGGCGGCCAAACATCCTTCCCTGGAAATCGCCTCCCCCGATGAACAGAACCTGCGGCTGCTGGAACGAAGCCTCCAGGCGGTCGCCCTGAAGGCACGGCTCACGGAGGCCATGGATTTCGCCGAAGAGAGCTTCCAGGATGGGGCCCGTGCCGTCCAGACGCTGGCGCGGCTGGACCAGGCGAGGCAGGGCCTCCCCGAACAGCCGGACCTGGGGGTGATTGGGGATGAAACCACGTTGCCCCGGTGGAATCGGCTTTGCGAGGAAGCCCCCCGCCGGCTGGTGGAGGGCGTCATCCGGCTCTGGCCACGGGTCGGGTTGGAACGCTACGAGGCCGCGATGAGCGAGGCGATGCAGCAGTGGGAAAAGGACTTGCGGCTGCAGAAGGCGGTCCGGGAAAAGTGGATGGAGGGGAAGAAAAACCTGGAGGCCGCCTTCCAGGCCAGGCGGGAGGCCATCGCCCGGGAATGCGCCCAGGCGGCGGAGAACGGTGACTTTGCCCAGGCCATCCATGGCCTGCGGGAGCGGGCAGACCGCTTTGCCGCAGGGCAGGGCGAATCCTGGGAGTGCTACGCCCGCCTTGGCTATGGGGAGGAACTGGTCGCCCTTCTGCGAAAGTCTGCGGAGGGCCTCCTGCCGGCGGCCAGGGAGCACTATCTGGCCCGCCAGCGCCAGTTCCAGGCCATGGGCTATCCCGCCTCTGTCCTTGCCTTGGGAAGGATGCTGCGGGAACTGACGGGGGAGGAGGCCGCCTCCTCCCGGGAACTGTGCGCCCAGGCGGAGGAGACCCTGGCCCACGTCCCCCCCTTCCTTCGTTTGACCCTGGGGGAGTTTTCCGGCAAGGAGCCCGGACAGGGGGCGAGTTGGCGAAGAGACCTGGGCTTTGCCTTGGCGGAGCGCCTTGCGCGCTGGAATGCCGGACGCCTGGTCCGCCTGGAAGGGGAAGGGGGCCAGGCTACCCTGGAGTGGCGCCTGGAAGAGGGGGAACTGCTGGAATACGAGGCGGGGGCGGTGGAGAGCCAAAGCCGCCGCACGGAAAGGCGGGGCTACGGGGAAGCCCGGATGGAAGAGGGCGGGGACCATGCCTTCCTCCAACCCCAGTGGGAGGAGTCCCTGGAAACCATCCAGGCCAGCCGGGTGGGACACGCCCGGCTCCGGGGAATGCTCCGCTGCGGGGAAAGGTCTCTTCCCCTGGAATTGAATGCCTTCTATCCCAAGGAGTTCTGGCAGGATAACCTCCTTTCCTCCCATGTGGTGGACACCCTGCGCTGCCAGGACCAGCGGCAGTTGAAGCCCGTCACCCCCCGCGCCCCCTTGCGCCAGGAACGAATCTGGTCCACCGGGGAAATGCTGGATTTCACCCGGCAGAATGCCCTCCAGGAGTACGCGGACCTCCTCATGGCCACCCTGCTGAAGGCCCTTCCCCAGGAATTGGCGCAACGCACCCTCCCACCCCAGGAACAGGCCGAGGAGACCCTCCGGCTGGCCTGGATGCTGGAAGGAGCGGATTTCTCCCAGGAGCCCGCCCTGGAGGTCCTCCGCCAGGAGGGCATCCAACGCCTCCGACGGGAGGGAGAGCAAATCCTCCTGGATGGACTCTCCCGCCAGGAGGAAACCCTTCCCTGAATCTCCCCACAACAGAATAAGACCACATCCACCATGTCCACCATCTTCCCCTTCCGTGCATTGATGCCCTCCCGGGACAAGGCTCCCCAGGTTGCCTCCCTCCCCTATGATGTGATGAGCCGCCAGGAAGCGCGCCAGGCGGTGGAGGGAAACCCCCTTTCCTTCCTCCGGGTGACCCTGGCAGACCTGGAATTCCCCGACCAGGTCTCCTCCTACGACCCCAAAGTCTACCAGCGGGCGGCAGATAATCTCCGCTCCCTGAAGGAACAGGGGGTGCTGGCCGCCGACGACGAAGAGTGCCTCTACCTCTACTCCCTGGTGATGGGGGGACGCCGCCAGACAGGTATCGTGGCCTGCGTCTCCGTGCCGGAATACAACGCGGGAATCGTCCGGCGCCATGAGTTCACCCGGAAGGAGAAGGAGGACGACAGGACCCGCCATATCCTCTCCACGGGTGCGCAGACCGGCCCCGTCTTCCTGGCCTATCGGGACCAGGCGGAGGCCGATGCCCTGGTGAAGCAGGTCATGGAAAGCCAGCCCCCCCTCTTCGATTTCACCGCCACGGACGGCATCCGGCATACGGGCTGGCGCATCCCCCGGGAACAGGGGACGGCTCTCCAAAGCCTCTTCCAGGCAAAGGTGCCCCTCCTCTATATCGCGGATGGACACCACCGCGCCGCGGCGGCCGCCCGCGCCGCCCAGGAACGCCCCGACTCCCTCCAGGCCTCCCGCACCATGGGCGTCATCTTCCCGGCCAGCCAACTGAAGATTCTCGCCTACAACCGCGTGGTGAAGGATCTGGGCGGCCTCTCCTCCCCGGAGTTCCTGGCCCGCCTGAAGGACGTGGGAGAGGTCTGGGAGGACGCCCCCGCTGTCCCTGCGGCCGCCGGGCAGGTCTCCTTCTATCTGGATGGGCGCTGGCGGGGGCTCTCCTTCCGCCTCCGCCATGAGGAAGACCCCATTGCCAGCCTGGATGTGAGCCTCCTCCAGGAACAGGTCCTGGCCCCCATCCTGGGCATCCAGGATCCCCGCCGGGACCCCCGCATTGATTTCGTGGGCGGCATCCGGGGAACCGGAGAATTGGAGGAACGGGTGCGCCAGGGGGAGGCGCTGGCGTTCTCCCTCTACCCCACCTCCCTGGAACAGTTGATGCGGGTTGCGGACGCCCATGGCATCATGCCCCCCAAATCCACTTGGTTTGAACCCAAGCTCCGGGACGGCCTCTTTACCCATGCCATCCAGTAATCGAAATCTCCCCCAAAAAATAGAATGACCTCCTAGAGCCCCATGGAAATACACGACGACGGCCAAATCTTCTTCGAGGGGGTTTCCGCAGAGGAACTCGCCTCCGCCTACGGAACCCCCCTCTACGTCTACGAGGAAAACAGGATTCGGCAGAATTTCCGGCGCGCCCTGGCCGCCTTCCGGAAGTACTACCCCGATACCCGCTTCTTCTATGCCATCAAGGCCAACAACAACCTGGCGGTGGCCAATATCCTCCGGCAGGAGGGCGCGGGGATTGACGCGGCCAGCGTCAATGAAATCCTCCTGGCCAGGGAAATCGGGCTGGGCGGAGACGACGTGATGTTCTCCGGCAATTTCCTCTCGGACGAGGATATCCGCCAGGGGGTGGAATCCGGCGTGATCTTCAACCTGGATGACCTCTCCCTCCTGCCCAGGGTGCTGAAATATGGCGTCCCCGAACGTCTCTCCTTCCGGGTCAATCCCGGGTATGGGCAATGCGACATCGGCGCCTTTGTCTGCAATGCCGGGCCCGACGCGAAATTCGGCCTCCATCCCGACCAGGTCCTGCCCGCCTACAAGGCGGCGAAGGAAGCCGGGGTGAAGCGTTTTGGCGCCCATATGATGCCAGGCTCCTCCATCCGGGACCCCGAATATTTCGGGTATGTGACCGGGCTCCTGATGGACCTGGTGGGCAGGGCAGGGCAGGAACTGGGCATAGATTTCGATTTCATCGACCTGGGTGGCGGCCTGGGCATCCCCTACCGCCACGAGGACGCCCCCCTGGACATCGAGGCCGCCGCCGAGCGCGTCGCCCAGGTCTTCCAGCAGAAGATTGCCCAGTATGGCCTGAAGCCCCCCAGGCTCATGATGGAGCCCGCCCGCTACTTCGTGGGGGACGCCGGCTACATCATCGGGCGCGTCCATGCGGTGAAGGAGTCCTACAAGCGCATTGTGGGCACCGACATCGGCATGAATGTCCTGGCGCGGCCTGCCCTCTACGGGGCATACCACCACATCTATGTGAACCGCCGGGAACAGGAACCCAGGATTCCCTTGAATCTCTGCGGACAACTCTGCGAAAACACCGACCTTTGGGTGCGGGACCGGGCTTTGCCCCAGGGCACCCAGGTGGGCGACCTGGTGGTGGTGGAGAATGCCGGCGCCTACGGATATGCCATGAGCTACCAGTACAATGGCCGGCTCCGTCCGGCGGAGGCCCTGGTCAATGGCACCCGTCATGTCCTTGTGCGGCGGGCGGAGACCATCGCCGATGTCGTCGGCCTCATGAATGTGCCCGATGAACTGAAAAAGTAGTCCGGGACGGCGGCGGCGCTCCGCTTCCTCCCTCCCTGAAAAAACCTGGAATTTTCCCGTGCGTCCGCGTATTGGGAATTGCGGCCCTGAACCCCCACCCCATGGGCGGAAGGCATCTCCAGGAATGCCCCGCCCATTCCACACATCCTTCTGGAGTCCCCCACGATATGAGCAAGAAATCCCTTGTGCTGACGGCCATCACCCTCTTTGCAGCCTTCGCGCTCTCCTCCTGCGCCACCAAAACCGCCTACATCCCCCAGGGCACCCGCCCCGAGGCGGTCTCCGGATTCTCCCAGGACGACATCGATGACACGGTCTATGCCGCCGTGGAGTCCCTCCTGACCCTGGACCGCATCAAGGCCCCGGAAGGTTCCAGCCGCGCAGTGGTCATCGTGGAAAATGTGGTCAATGACACCCTCTCCCGGGGCCGGGACGCCGAGGCCCTGGCCGAAGGGCTGGGCCTCGGACTGCGGGAGGAACTGACCAACTGCGGAAAGATTGTCGTCTACAACCGGGAGGCCGCCCAGTACGCCACGGTCCAGGTGACCCCGCAGTATATCCTCAAGGGAAGGCTCACCCAAAGAAATCTCCGCCAGGACAATTCCGATGTGCAGATTGAATACAGCCTGAACCTCACCCTTATCGACTTGGCCACCGGACTGGAATTCTGGCAGAAGAGAATCCCCCTGCGCAAACTCGCCGCCCGCAAAAACGTCTTCTAGGCCCGCCGGGGACCCCAGGGGGAAAGAGGAGGGCATGGCGCCTTCCCCCTTCCCCCTTGCCCGCTCCCCCCCGTCGCTTTGTTCCTCTCACTTTAGATTAGGAGAATCCTTGGATGAAAAAGTGGATGTCTTTCCTTGCCCTGTCCTGTGCCTTGACACTGTGGGCCCAGGAGGCTGAACCAGAGAATGCCGGGGAGTCTGCCGTGGTGGAAAGCCCGGTGGTGGAAAGCGGAGCACCTGCGGAGGGGGTTTCCTCTGCGGCGGGGGAGCCTGCGGAGGGGGAGCCTGCGGCGGGGGAGCCTGCGGAGGGGGTTTCGGAGGAGGGGCTCAACGAGGATTTGCTGGCGACGGGGCCCTC
>JAEDNB010000127.1 GCA_016302725.1 Lentisphaeria bacterium | reverse complement strand
AGTATGGCATGGAGGTCATCCCCGTCTGCGCCAAGTTCGAGACGGAACTCCAGGGGCTCTCCCCAGAGGAGGCGCAGGCCTTCATGGAAGACCTGGGCATCCGGGAGAGCGGGCTGCAGCAGGTAATCCACACAGGATACCGGATGCTCAACTACCTCACCTTCTTCACCACCGGCCCCGATGAAACCCACGCCTGGACGGTGACCGCCGGGGCCACCGCCCCCGTGGCTGCCGGAAAAATCCACACGGACATGCAGAGGGGCTTCATCCGCATGGAGGTAATCTCCTACGACGACCTGATGGCCCATGGAAGTTGGAACGCCGCCAAGGAGGCGGGAAAACTCCGCATCGAGGGAAAGGAATACGTCATGCAGGATGGCGACTGCTGCTTCGTCCGCTTCTCGGTCTAGGGTGCAGGAGGAAGGCAGATGCAGAGCATGACGGGATATGGCCGGGGCAGCGCCTCGGGGGAATGGGGCGCCATGACGGTGGAAATCACCGCCGTGAACAGCCGGAAGCAGGTGGATTTGCGCTGTTCCCTTCCTCGGGAGGCGGCCTTTTTAGAGCAGTTCATCCGCCGTCGGGTGCAGTCGGCCCTTTCCCGGGGCAGCCTTAGCGTCGCCGTGGTGTGCCATCCGGACGAGGAGCGCGTTGCCCGGATGCCCAGGGTGAATGGAGCGGCCTTTGAGGCGGCCGCCCAGGAGTTGCGGCGTTTGGCGGCCCAGGCTCGCCTGGAGAATCCCCCTACGGTGGGGGATGTGCTGGCGGTGCCCGGGGTGCTGACGCTTTCCCAGGAGGAGGATGGCCGGGAGGCCCAGGCCCAGTTGCTTGCCCAGGCCCTGGACCAGGCCCTGGCGGCATTGCAGGAGGCCCGGCGGGAGGAGGGGATCCGGCTGAAGGAGGATTTGGTGCGCAGGGGCAGGCTCATGTCCCAACGCCTGGAGGCCATTGTGGCCCGGGGGGACGAGGCCCTGCGGCAACTCCAGGGAAGGCTGCGCACCCGCCTTCAGGAATTGGGCGCCCAGATTGCCGACAATGACGATCGCCTGGCCAAGGAATTGGTCTTCTTTGCGGAGAAGGCCGATATCACGGAGGAGGTGGTGCGCCTCAAAAGCCACCTGGTGAAATATTTCCAGCTACTGGAGGAGAAGGAGCCCGGAAGGGAGCTGGATTTCCTGGGACAGGAGATGAACCGGGAGGTGACGACTCTCTCCTCCAAGACCGCAGACCTGGTGATTGCGGAAGAGGCCCTGGCCTTGAAAATCGAGCTCTCCAAGGTCCGGGAACAGGTCATGAACATCGAATAGGAATCCCTGCTCCCGCCATAGGCGCCACCCATGGGCTCCCCTGGGAAGAGGGGTGGGCTGTCGCAAAAAAAAAGGGGGAGGGGAGGCAAGGCGGAAGAAGCCAGCAGCCCCCTCCCTCTTCTTTTGTCTCTACTCCAGGATGAGCGTGCCGAAGCAGTCGGGGCGGTGGAAGTTCAGTTCCGGGACTCCCTGCCAGGCCATCCAATGGGGATTGGCGATGAGGTCGGCGCACTTGAAGAAGTTGCCCGTCCATCTTTGTCCGGAGAGGTCTCCCAAGTCTCCCAGGTATGCCCGGGTGAGGGCGGGGGGGATTTGGAAGGCGATTTCCCAGACAAGGGGGCCGGGGATTTCCTGGGGAACCACCCCCTGGTTGCCACGCACGGGAATCCTGTCCCCTATTTCGGGGGGGACGGGCTGGTATTCCTCGAAGGTGCCGTCAGGCTGGCGGGCGGGCTTGGTGATGTAGGAACACAGCTTCGCCCCCGAGGCGCTCATCTCCAGGTTCAAATACCCCTTGTCCTGCCGGGGGCGGAAGAAGAACTCCACGCAGGAATCCTTGCAGACAAGGGCATTGTAGTGGTCGGAGGCGGCCCGTAGGGAGTGGTCCTTTACCTGGAAAATCCCGTAGATGGTCCTGCCGTCGTGGAGGAGCCTGGCCTGGACGGTGGGGAAGGGGCCGGGCGTGGGCCAGTGCCATTCCAGGGAGACGGTTTCGGCGGCGGCCCAGGCGGGGGCGTCCCAGCTTTCGTGGAGCGCAGGGGTCTGGGCGGGGGCGACGCGATGAAGAAGATAGGTGTCCATAGGGGGGCGAAAGAGAGGCGCGGGGGAAGGGGGAGGAGGGGCTTCCCTTCTCCTCCCCCATGCCAGGCGGGGACCAGGTCAGTCAATTTTCCGCAGGTCGAGATTGGCCTCTTCCCAGAAGAGGGTGTCCTCCACCAGCTTGTTGTCGATTTCCCAGAAGTGGTTCATGGTGTCCTCCTTGCTGGGTCCCTTTTTCTGCACCTCTCTGAGGTAGTCCTTGAGGGCCTCGGGGGCGATGAAGCAATCGGTCTGCGCCAACTGGGGCAGGGCCTTCAGCAGGGCGGCGGAGAAGTTGCGGATGACGCAATCCTCGGCGGGGGCGTCCAGGGAGAGGTTCAGGGTGCAGACCACCAGGGCGCCCGCCCCCACCCGCACGGAGAAGAGATGGCTGAAATTCCGCAGGGTGTCGGCGTCGATGAAGTGCTTGACGCCCTGGACAAGCCCCTTCATGCGGTCCCGCACCGGCTTGTCCACCCCCCACATCCACTCCGTGACCTTCCCGGGGAAGGTGTCCAGGTTGACTTTGAAGGCGTCGTGGAAGAGGGAGAAGAGGCGCAGGTTGAAGAATTCCTGTCCGCCCAGGGCCTCCCGGATGGCGGGGGATTCAATGACTCCGCCCAGGTTGCTGCCCCGGTCCCAGATGCAGGGCTTGCAATGCTCCCGCGCCCCCGGGAAGAAGAAATCGGCCTGCCCCTTGGCAGGGGGCTTGGGCAGGGTGAGCAGCACGGTCATCCCCTTCTCCAGCGCTTGGAAGACCTCCTCGTTGAAGGAGCCTGTGACCAGGGTGTTTTCAGGCACGGGGGGCATTTGGGGCTTGGGGAAGCCCCAGAGGGTCCAGGCATTGCGGAAGAGGGTGCCCTCCTCGCCGGCGAAGACGGCCTCCATCTGGAGGGTCTGGGCGGGGCCTTCCGGGAAGGCGACTTCCACCTCCGCCAATTTCTGCAGTCCGCCCACCAGGGTGAACTTCTCCCCCTGGTAGAGGGTCTCGGTCTTTCCGTCGGGGAAGGCGAGGGTGACGGTGAGGGTGCCCAGGAGTTCGGGTTCGGGGAGGAAATCCGAGACATGGATGGTGGCCTTCAGCCCCTCCGTCCAGTAGAAGGCTGGCTTTTCCACCTGGAGCAGGAGGGCGGCCTGGCCGTTGAACTGGCGCATCCACTGGGGGTCGATGTCCTTGTCGTCGTCAAAGCAGTCCACAATCCCGTTCTTGTTTTCGTATTTCAGGCAGTCTGCGAACTGGAGCATTTCGAAGCCGCAGAGGCTGGAGAAGCGGCAGCTCTCCAGGTACTGCTTGAGGCAGGCCTGTCGGAAATGCCGGGAGGCGGCCACCATCTTGGGGAAGCGGGGCAGGAGTCCCTTGCGCTCAATCAACTGGGGCAGTGCGTCCAGGAACTTGGGACGGGCGATCTCGTTGGCGGCCAGGTATTCGGGGCCCACCTTCTGGCAGAAGGCGTCGAACTTTTCCCGCAGGGCATAGTAGTCGGGCACGTCGATGTAGTGGACTGCCTCGTGTGCCAGGGTGGGGCGGATGGGGGTGACGGCGCGGTGGGCCTTGGCGGAGCAGTGTTCCGTGAGGCTTTCGGTGTCGAAGGGGACCTGGTAGGTGGAGCCGTTAATGAGCCAGGGATCCTCCACGTGGAACATCTCCTTGTGATTGCCGAAGGGGAAGAAATAGGCCACATGCTGGGAGAAGATGTCGGCGCTGGTGCGGTCGTATTCACCCCAGCCGGAGTTGTCGATGATGAGTTTTCCGGGGGCCAGGCGTCGTCCCTCCTGGTAGATGGCGTGGACCTGCGGGACCCTGCCGGAGTTGTGCATTTCATTGCCGATGCAGAAGATGGCCATGGAGGGGGAGTTGCGGTATTTCCGGAGGGTTTCCTTCCAGGTGGTCTGGTCCATGGCGAGGCCCACCTTTTCCCCCTTTTCATTGCGGTCGTAGGCGAAGCCGATTTCCGCGTGGATGAGGATGCCCTCCTGGTCGGCGGCGTCCACGAACTCCGGCCAGGGGATGGTGGAGTGGAAGCGCACCAGGTTGAAGCCGTATTTCTTGGCCTGGCGGATGTATTTCACGGCGGCGTCGAAGAGGGTGCCCCCGGTCATGTTGGGGTGGTCGTGGGCGGCGATGCCCCGGATGATCCCCCGGAAATAGATGGGGGAGCCGTTGAAGAGGACGGCCTTGTTCTGGAAACGTCGGATTTCGCAGTAGCCGAAGCGCTGTTCCACCTCGTCCGACACGAATCGATAGAGGACCGGGGTCTCCGGGGACCAGCAGTAGAGCTGGGAGGCGTCAATCCGGGTGCGCCAGAGCCCCTCCTCCAATTCCTCGCAGGAGAGGACCGGGGCGGGCACCTCCTCCCCCTCCAGGGTGAGGAGGCGGATGTTGTGGAGGGGGGCGGGGGCCTCGGCCAGGAGAAGCCCACTGCTGACCTGGCAGTGGAGATAGTGTTCGCTGTTGTTCATGGAGAGGCAGGGGGAAAAGAGGGGATTTTGGGGGGAGGAAGAGGGAAAAGGAGGGGAAATCAGGGGGCGAGGAAGGCGCCGATGGGGGAATTGACTTTGACGAGGGTCTCCACGCCCTGGGCGCTCTGGGCCACCAGGTCTTCGTCAAAGCGGCACCGGTTTGCCTGGAAGGCCAGAATCACCGTGGACCCCCCGAAGGTGAAGAAGCCCGCCTGCCCCCCCCGGTAAAACTCCGTCTGGGGATCGGTGGCGAAGTCATGGATGGAGGCCACGCCAAAGGCGCCCACGGAAAACATCGCCGCCAGCCCCCCATGGCGCAGGGCCATGATGCGGGCCGTGCGGAAATTCTCCGCAAAGACCCGGTGGCCACGCTGGAGGGCGATGGGGTGGACGGAGTGGTATTTGCCGTGGGTGACCCAATAGTCCTCCACGAGGCCGTCGTCGGGGAAGTGGTAGCGGTGGTAGTCCGCCGGGCAGAGGCGGCAGACCATGAGGGAGCCGCCGTCGAAGGCGCGGGCGTAGCGGCTTCCCTGCAGCCCCAGGAGGTCGGCCATGGAGTACGGGGTGCCCTTCACGGGGACCACCAGGCCCGCCGTGAGGAGGGGGTAGACAGTCAGGCGGCAGTCGGCGGGGGAGATGAGGAGGTTGGGGTCCTGGGGCAGGGGACGGGCGGAAGGCTTCAGTTCCCGGGCGAAG
Organism: Lentisphaeria bacterium; assembly: GCA_016302725.1. Lineage (GTDB taxonomy): Bacteria > Verrucomicrobiota > Lentisphaeria > Oligosphaerales > Oligosphaeraceae > UBA1724. The sequence goes on along the minus strand of JAEDNB010000127.1, from coordinate 879 downwards.
AAGTCGTTGAAGGAGGTGAAGCCCCCCTCGGGGATGATGACTTCGTCCATGTTGATGCCCAGTTGCCTCACGGTGGGGGCGATGCGCTTGACGGAGGAGGGGCGGTCCAGATACCATCCCATGAGGCGGGAGAAGAGGGCGTGGGAGAAGAGGGGCCATTGGAGGGCGCCCCGGATGGGGGAGAGGTAGGCCAGGCGCAGCCAGCGGTCCCCCAGGATGCTTTCTTTCTCCAGTTTTCCGGTCTCCCGGTTGTAGTATTGGGTGTCTTCCTTCATGGGCGGGGGGACGTTTGAAAGGGGAATCAGGCCAGGCCATGGCGCACCAGGCAGTAGCCGTCATTCCATTGGGGGGCGCCGTGGACGGTGAAGGGGCCACCGGCGGTCTTGTAGAAGCTCCATGGGCAGACGGCGTGGCTGTCCCCCTCCTCCAGATGGTGGGGGCCCAGCATGTTTCGCAGGGAGGTGACCAGGGTTGCCTCGATGCGGTTGGCCCCCTCCTGGAGCCATTCCCGGGGGATTTCCCGATGGTAGTTGGGCAGGGTGAGGGGAGGCAGGGGATGTCCGTTCACCTTCAGGAGGAGGACATTTCCCCAGAGATGGGAGAAATGGAGGCTTCGTGGCCTTTGGGCCTCTTCCCGGGTGAGGGTCACTTCCTGGACCAGGGTGGCGGTGCCGGCAAAGAAGGGGAGCCCGCTCTTTTCCAGGTGGTCCCCCTGGATTTCCCGGGGGCGTGCCGCCAGGAGGAAGTCTCCTTGGTAGCGGCAGGACTCCTCGTCCAGGTCCACGAAGTGTCCGGGGGTGTGGACGCCGAAGGGGCCGGCCAGGTAGATGGCCTCGATTTCGCTGTCCAGGGAGAGCTTGTTCCGTTCGGATTCGAAGA
>JAEDNB010000126.1 GCA_016302725.1 Lentisphaeria bacterium | reverse complement strand
TCCTGGGCGGTAGCCTGGGCGGGCGTTGGTTCCGGGGCGGTTCGGCGGCAGGAGCGGAGGAGGAGTCCCGTCAATCCCAGGCAGGCCAGGGCCAGGATGACGACAAGGGGGTATTTGATATACCAATACATAGAGGGGCAGGAAGGAGGGGGAGGGAAGAGGGAGGGAGCGAGGGGAGGAGTGGGGTGGCTTCCGGTTCCGGCGCCGGCCTCTTTCCCCCCTGGAAGGCTTCTTGGGGTTAATATACCCCGGAATCACGGGATTCCGGCAGAAGGGCTTCCCCCCGGAAGAAGGGGGCTTCCGCCCCCCGTCTCCAGGGGAGGGGGCTCCGACAGGAATTGCCGCACCAGGGACGATGCCTGGGAGAGGTCTCCCCGGGGAATCCAGTGGATGGGATGCCCTTCCCGCTCCAGTTTCCGGAACCAGATGTCCTGGCGCTTGGCGAAGCGCCGGATCTGGGTCACCAACTGGTCATGCATCTCCCCCCACGCAAGGCTTCCGGAGAGGAAGCGGCCCACATAGCGGTATTCCAGCCCGAACCACTCCAGTTTTTCCGGGCTGACGCCCTGGCGCAGCAGCCCCTCCACCTCCTGGACCAGGCCAGCCGCAAGCCGGGCATCCAGGCGCTGGAGGATGCGCTCCCGCACCTCCGCCCGGGAATAGAGGGGGGCCAGGAGCAAGGCGCGACGCAGGGGGGGCACCGCCTTGCCGGCCTCCCCGCTGCGGGCGATTTCCAGGGCGCGAATCACCCTGCGAGGCTGGCTCGTATCCGTCCTGGCCAGCAATTCCGGGGGGGCCTCCCGGCGCAGGAGGGCCAGCAATTCCTCCTCCGGCAGGGCCTCCAGTTGGCGCCGATACTCTTCATCCGGCGGTCCGCCCGCCATGGCATATCCGTCCAGCAGAGCTGCCAGATAGAGGGGAGTCCCCCCGCACAGCACCGGCAGACGCCCGCGGCCTCGGATTTGGCGCATGGCCAGACGCGCCAATTCCCCAAAGCGATGGCAATCGAAATTCTCGCCGGGTTCCACCACGTCCAGCAGATGGGCGGGCACCTGCTCCGCCCCCTCGCCGTATTCCTCCCGGTCCTTCCCCGTCCCCAAATCCATGCCCCGGTAGACCTGCCGGGAATCCACGCTGACGATTTCCCCCTGGAAGCGCCGGGCGAGTTCCACGGCAAGCCGGGTCTTTCCCGTGGCGGTGGGGCCCGTCACCACAAGCACAGGGGCGGACGCCACCTCCTCGAAGGAGGGCATCCCCCATTCCGCCTCCTGGCGCACACGCTCCGGGGACTTCGTCATGGGGCCTGCCTCTCCGGAGAGGGGGCGCCCAGGGGGCGGAGGGGCTCCCGCATGTCGATCAACTGGAGGGAAAGGACCTCCGCCGGCAGAATCTCCACCACCTGCACCCCCTCGGGAAGCCCCAGCACCTGGAGGCGCACATCCTGTCCCCCCGCCATGGTGAAGGGCGTCAAGTCGCAGACCACGCGCAACTGCTCGGGATTCAGGCTCTTCAAAACCATGGAGGGACCCGTCAGGTGGAGAGTCACCCGGGGGGAGACGCCGTGGGGGAACTGGGGATGGAGGAAATTGTCCCCCCGGAAGAGGAAGAGAACCTGGAGATCATGGAAGGCGCGGGTGACCGCATTCATGGAATTCTGTTCAGGACGCACCTCGTACTCCACCTGGGAGCGGGAGAACTGGACATCTTCCCAACGGGCGGGCACCTGGAGGCGGACCATCCCCGTATATGCCCTTGTGTCCTGGAGGTAGACCGGCTCTGTGGAGAGGCTGGCAATCCCCCCCACCACGGATTCCGGCCCATGGACGGTCACCACCCCCTGCAGCAGGCGGCAATCGTAGGTCCACCCCTCCTGCTGCCCCCGGCGGTCCAGGGTCAGATGCACGGGCACCTCCCGGGTGACCATGGCCTCGTAGCGCACCTTCAGCACATTCCCACGGATTTCCCGGATATCCACCCCGGAGGGCTTTTCCAGCACATCCGAGGGATGCACCACATACTCCACCTCACGGATGCCCCCGCCCACGCCTGCGGAGCGAATCAGGGCGCTGAGGCGGCGGGGGTCCATGCTGACGGTGAAATCCTTGGGCGTAAGGGTATTGCCCAAATGGAAGACATCCACGGACACCTGGAGGGCGACCTCGTAGTCCCCCCCCAGGAGATGCACATCCCACCCCAGGTCCTCCCGGGGCACCGAGACCGTGACCGGGCCCACGCTGCGCCAACTGGCGTATGTATTTTCCGCGCCCTGCTGGCGAATCAGGATGGAGGTCACGCAGGCCAGGCCGAAGGCCACCAGCATCCGCCAGAAATCCAGCGCCTGGAGGCGGCGCATCCACCCCTTCCACTGGACGGCGAGCCAGGAGCCCTCCTTTCTGCCATTCTGGAGCGCACTCATCTTTCCGTTGACTCCTGCAGGGTTTCTCCCCCCTCTGGGGCGGCTCCCTTGGCCGTCCCCTCTTTCCTTGCGGGGGTTGCCTGGAAGAAAGCCAGGAGGGCCTCCCGCAGTTCCGCGGGGGAAGCCAGCCTATGGATACGGGTGCGGTCATCCTCGTTGGGCATCAAGACGCTGCCTGTCTCCTCGGAGACCATCAGCACGAAGGCGTCGGAGCATTCCGCCAACCCGCGCACGGCATTTTGCCGGGTATGGACGGGTCCGTCCCCCAGGGCTGCGCTTTGGGGGAAGCGGCATCCCGCCGCCGTGATCCGCAGTCCTCCCCGGGTCAGCTTGAGGATGACGCCGCCATCGTGCAAGGCGGTGCCGGAGTAGTAGATGGTCCGGAGGAGCCGATAGTTCATGGCGCAGTCCAGTTCCACCCCGGTTTCCCGGAATTCATCCAGGCCGGTCACCCCCTCGATGGCCAGCAGGGCGCCGGTGTTTCCCTTGGGGAGACGTTCCTCCTCCATGTCCAGGTGGAAGCCATCCCGGAGATAGTTCCTCCAGGCGGGCTGCGGAGTGAGGCAGCAGACCGCCTTCACCAGTTCATTGACGCCGGCCTCCACCATTTCCCGCTGCCGGGAGATGGTGCGGCGGGCCCGGATTCCCATGGACCAGCGGCGCAGAAGGATGGCGGGATGGGCCAGCAGGCGCCTCAACTCCTCGTTGAAGAGCACCAGGATGACCAGGGGCATGAAATTCAGGAGGCTGTTGGCCACCACCGAAAGGACCGGCAGCCGCAGCACCCGGTTCAGGAGGCTGACCAGGGAACTGATGACCACGATTCCCCCCAAGGTCAGGATGGAACGGGTATGGCGCATCGCCCGCAGCAGCATCCAATAGACCAAGGTCAGCACCGCCAGCTCCAGGGGGATGACCAGGAACGACAGCACGCCCTCCAAGATGTCCAGGAATATGCTCACGACTTCCGGATTGCCTGTGCCACCAGGAGAGCCTGGCGGTGTTCGCCCACGTCATGCACCCGAAGCACCTGGACACTCCCCGCCAAGAGGGCGCTGGCCAGGGTGCCGGGAAGCCGCCGGAGGGGATTTTCCTCCCCGGTCACCCGCCCGATGTAGGATTTCCGGGAGACTCCCAGGAGTGCGCCGCTGTTTCCCAGGGCGAACTCCCCGGCGTGCCGGATGCATTGGAGGTTCTGGGGGAGGTCCTTGCCGAAGCCCACGCCAGGATCCAGGAGGAAATGCTCCTCTGTCAGCCCCGTGGCCTCCATGGCCTCCTGCCGTCGGCGGCGCAGTCGTTCCCGCACTGTCTCGAAGGCGGGTTCACCGGGTTCCAGGGGGAGATCGTCCATGAGGACCACGCCGGGACGGTGCTCTGCCAGGACGGGGAACATGCCGGGGTCCCGGCATGCGGTGACATCGTTGACGATATCCGCCCCGGCCTCCAGGGCCGCCCGCGCCACCTGGGCCTTGGAGGTATCCACGGAGAGGGGGACGGGGGAGAGTTTCCGGATGGCGCGGATGACGGGCAGGATGCGGCGGAGTTCCTCTTCGGGGGAGACGCCATGGAATCCGGGGCGGGTGGATTCGCCGCCCACGTCCAGGATATCCGCCCCTTCCGCCAGGAGCCGTTCCGCCTGGGCCAGGGCATTTTCCGGGCTTTGGAAGCGTCCGCCGTCGGAGAAGGAATCCGGGGTCACGTTAAGGATGCCCATGAGGAGGGGCCTCTCCTTGGGGAAGGGGAGTTCCCCCCTGCGGTGGAGCAGGCGGCGGGGGAGGGAGGGGGGCACGGGAGGCATGGGAGGCCAGGCGGGGGGTGAGGGACTTCACCAGGCGCCGAAGTCCTTCAGGAGGAAGGCGCCCTTTTTGTTCCTGGCCAAATAGAAGGCGTGGTTTGCGCCGTTGAGGGGGAAGATGACCACCTGGAATCCGCTTTCCCCATCCTGGGAAATTTCCCCCTGGAGGATGGCCTGGGCATCGAAGGAGCTGCCGAAGGCCTGGGTGAGTTTCTTCTTCATGTTCCCATTCAAGGCGTTGGGCATCCAGTAGCGCCCGGTGGCCGCCCAGCCGGACTTGGCGGCCAGTTCCACTGCGGGGGTGAGGGTCTCCAGGACCGCCGCCCGCTCCGAGGCGACCTGTTCCTGCAGTTCCTCCGTCACGGTGGGTCCCTTCTTGTCGCTTAACTGCCAGACAATCAATCCCGCCGCGAGGATAATGGCGACGATGGACAAAATGGCCTTGAACAGGTTGTTGCTACCCATTGCTTCTCCTTGAAAGATGGTTGTTGCAGAATGGTTCCGGAAACGGGAAGGGATGGGGCGAAGGCCACTCCCTTCCCGTTTCCCCCAGGCTTCCGGGGTGGGGGGAGGAGGCGAACACCGAAATTAATATAACGGCACCCCTGGGGGGAGCCGCCCTGGGGAAAGAAAAAACGCCTGGCGGAAGCGATGTCTTCCCACTCCATCCCCAGGGGGGCTATTGCCGGGCTTCCGGCGGGGCGGCGTACTCCTGCACCAGCAGGCGGGTGGCGCCCCGGGGGAAGGGCACCCGGGCCTCTCCCCGTCCGTCCACGGGGAAGCGTTCCCCCGCAAGGGGGTCCAGGAGGGATTCGGGACGGGGTTCGGGGAGGCGGAGAATCCGCTCCCCCTCCTCCTGCACCGAGACCCCCAGGAGTTCCCGGGTGGCCCACACCTGGTCGGGGGTGTCCAGGTACCGATGGACGCCGGCCAGGCTGGCCACCTTTTCGTAGAAGGCCCGGTCCACATAGGGCAAGGCGAGAAAGACATCCCAGGAATCCCCTCTCCTGCGGATGGCCCCCGCCGCCGTGCCGTCTGCATAGCGGGCAATCACCCTGCTTTCCGGGGGAAGGAGGGCTTCCTCCACCACGGGAACGGGGGCAAGGGGGTTCTTCCGGGGGGCCCAGTAGGTCATCTCCAGGGGGCGTCCGGCGTCTTCCGGCCCGAAGAGCCATCCATCCGCCACCCGGCGGGGGACTCGCTCCTCCCGCCGGGGCGCCATCGCCAGGGGAAAGCCGGAGATGGCCTCAGGATTTCCGGGAGCCCCCTCCTCGGTGAGGACGCCCGGGGCATGGTAGGTCACAATCACCCGCCCGTCCCGGCGAAGCCGTGCCAATCCCCTCCGGGCGGACGGGGTGTCGAGAAGCAACTGGGGCAGGATGACCAGGCGGATGCGTTCAGGGAGGCGCTCCAGGTCCCTGGCGCTGTAGTATTCCACGGGGGCGCCCAGGCGCTCCAGGAAGGGGAACTGGTAGGTCGTCCCGTCCACCATCATGGCATTGGGGAGGCGTCCCCAGGCATAGGCCTCCTCCTGGAGGACCATGGCGATTTGGGCGCACGGGGTGCGGTCCCAGCGGAGCATTCCCTCCTTCAGCAGGGCGACCAGCCTTTGCAGGCGCTCCTGGAGGGCCTTGTTTTCGAAAGAGATGTAGCCCACGTCAAGCCACCACTGGGCATATCCGGAGCAGAGGGAGTGGATGGCCTCCTTGTCTTGCTGGAGGAGGTCCTCCTGGACATTCCGGCCCTTTCCGGCGTATCCCGGGGGCGCATGGGTATCGGAGGTGCGCACATCCATCTCCACCCACCAGAACTTGCCGTGGAGGCGCAGGGAGGCGGTGGGGGCCATTTGATAGGGGATGCCGGCGCCGCCGACTTCCCGGAAGCAGTACCCGGTGGGGGCGGCGAGGAAATCCACGGCGGGGGACTCCAGGAGTTTTCCGAAGCCGAGGTGTCCGCTGTTCACCAGGCGTTCGGAGCCGCAGAGTTCCAGCAGGTA
>JAEDNB010000125.1 GCA_016302725.1 Lentisphaeria bacterium | reverse complement strand
GGGCTTTCCGGGGGGTCATGGGGTGTCCTTCCTCTTGAGCCTCGTGCTGAAGATCAGGAGGCATACCCCGCAGATTCCCATGATGAGGGGACCGTAGATGATTCCCACCACGCCGAAGGTCTGCAGTCCTCCCAGGATGGCGAAGAAAAGGGCTGGATAGGACATCCCGGTATCCCCGCCCTTCTTCATGAGGAAGGGGCGGAGGAGGCTGTCCACATTGGATACCAGCCCCCCGCAGGCCAGCAGGATGAAGACCGCCTTGCCCGGCTGCCCGGCCAGGAAGAGGTATGCGGTGACGGGCACCCAGACCAGGCCGGTCCCCACGAAAGGGACGATGGAGCACACGCCCAGCAGGGCGCCCCAGAAGAGGGCGGGCACGCCCACCAGGCGGAAGAGAAGCATGGCCAAGGCGCCCTGGATGACGGCGGTCCCCAGGGTGCTGTAGAGGATGGCCTGGGAAACCTGCCGGATGCGCTGGCTGACGGGCTCCATCTCCTCTTCATTCAGGGGGGAGATTTCCTTCAGGTAGGCGACAAGCCCCTCGCCGTCCAGGAAGACATAGTACATCACGAAGAGCATGATGAGGAAATTGAAGACCGTGACCCAGGTGCGGGAGAGCAGTTCCAGCAGGAGGTCCCGGAGCCATTGGAGGGTGATGGTGCCCAGCCGGATGGCCATGGGGGCCAAATCCAGCCCGGGGGTGGCCTCCTCCGTGGAGGGGAGGAGTTCCCGAGCTGGCGTTTCCGTCTCTTCCCGAGTCGTTTCCTGTCCCTGTCCGGGGAGGTGCGCTTCCTCTTCCGCCTTGGCCGCGGGTTCCCTGGCGGGGAACAGCCCGCCCTCCGCCAGGAGCCCAGTCCCCCAGGTCATCTTCCTCAATCCTTCCCGGAAGCGGGGATGTTTGTCCAGGAAATCGGCGGTCTTGCCTTCCAAGTCCTCCCGCAGCCACTTCTGGACCACGGGGATGGCGCGGATTCCCTGGTCGGCTGCCTGGACGGCGAAGACCCCCAGTGGCACCACCACCAGGATGAACACCAGGGCCACGGAGCAGCATGCCGCCATGCGCCGGAGTCGCAGGGAGGGTTCCGCAGGCCCCTCCCCGGGGGCGGGGGAGCGCCGCAGTCCCCTCCAGGCCCGGTGCGCCCATTGGGAGGCCTCCGCGCAGCGCCGGAGAATCCAATGATGCACAGGCAGGAGGATGCCGGCCAGAAGCGCCCCCAGGATGATGGCGTGGAGAAAGTCCTTCAGGAGATAGACCACTCCCGCCAGCAGGGCGACGGTCAGGACAAGGAACGAAACATTGGCGATGACGGGACGCCATCGATGGAGGGAGCTGTCCATGTCATTCCCCCGGGAATGCAGGGGGTCTTGGGGGGGCTAGGGGGTGTCGGGGCGGAGTTTCAGGAGACAGAGGAGATATCCGTCGGCGGGGATGGTGAGGGTGAGGTGTTCCCCTTCCTGGTCCAGGGTGGCCTTTCCCTGGTCGGAGAGGAGTTCCACGCCTTGTGCGCCAGGCACGAAGAGGGAATCCTCCGCCGGGCGCTGTGCCCCGTAGTTGCCCGCCAGGAGGAGCATCCGCTCCCCCAGCCTGCGGGCAGTGAAGGTGATTCCGGGGGCCTCTCCCCGGACATGCTCCTCCAGGCTGCCATCCAGCAGGATGTCCTCATAGGGCGCCAGCAGGGCGAAGGCACGGGCGACATGGTAGTAGTCCAGGGGGGATTCGAAGCCGAGGGCGTAGAAATACTGGACCCCTCCGGCCCCGTTCATCAGGGTCTCCACCAGAATGGACTCGGCCGTCGCCCCCATGGGCTGGGTGTGGTAGGCACCTGTGCCCGCCGTGCGCCAGGGCACCAGCCGCCTGGGGTCCCGCCCCGTGGCCTGGTAGACCCGGCGCATCTGCTGCCCCGCCTCGGCGGGGGAGCGCCCGTAGTATGAATTCTGGATTTCATCGCAGAAGGCGGGGAAAAGGCGGGAGTAGCCCAGGAAGGGGACCTCCCCCTCCTGGCAGCGGTAGGACATCTCCGGGGAGACGGCGTAGTATCCCACCTTGGGGGCGGGGCGGCCCGCCGCCTGGGCCCCCTCCCGCGCGGCAAGGGTGAAGGCGGCGACATATTCCGCCTGGAGGCGGTCGAAGTACTCCACCCATCCCGGGATCCCCCGGCGCTTCTTTTCCGCCTGGCAACGGGTGCAGTTCCGGATGGTGTTGTTCATGTAGTTGGGCTCCCAGTCCTCGATGTCGAAGACCACCACGTCGGCAGGGACTATCCGGACCACTTCCCGGACCAGCTCCACCACATCCTGGTACTCCTTGCCCCGGTAGGCAAGGCAGGTGCTGGAGCATCCCACGCACCGGGATTCGTTCCTGCCCCCGTTTGCCCTGCGGAGGAGGCGGGTGGGCTCCATCTCCAGCCGGATGCGGCGCCCCGCCGCCCGCGCCTTCTCCACCAGGGGGAGGACATCCCTGGCCTCTTCCACCGTGCTGGCGAAGAACATGGAGGTGGAGAAGCCCAGGGAAAGTTCGTCCTGTTCATGGGAAGGCAGTTCGTGGAAGCGGTTTTCCAGCCAGAGGGAGGTGTCCAGTTCCCGCAGGGGGACGGGAATCCGGGGGAGGGTGAGGATTTCCAGGGGCATCCTCACCCGCTGGTCCTCCTTGCCATCCACATAGGAGATGAACTGGGCATATTTCTGTTCGGCGGGGATCTCCGTCCCCGGGGCGACGGAAAAGTAGAAGGGGCCGAAGCCGTATTGCAAGACCTTCTGCACTTCCTGGAAATCCTTCTCGGGGCGGAATTTCCAAAGGATTCTCCCCTCCTTTGCCTCCTGGGAGGCCAGGGTGCGGAGCCAGGCGGGCCAGGACTGGCTGGGCTGATAGGTGACCTCCTGCGGCAGCTCAATGGCGTATTCCAGGGTCTTGGGGGGCTCCGCGCATTGATTCTCCAGGGAGAGGATGTTGCGGAGATACATGCCCTCCGCCACATAGAAGACGGGCTGCTTGGGGGAGATGCGGATGCCCCCATGCTGGAGAAGGCGGGGCGTCCGCCCATAGGCGCTCCCATACTCCGGGGAGGCGGCCTCCTCCTCCGTCGCCTCGATGACCGCCAATTCATCGCTGAAGAAATTCCGGAACTGCTGGCTGTCGGAGGCAAGGCAGACGTAGCGGGCGTCCGCCATCACCTCCAACGAGAAAGGATGGACATAGAAGCTGTCTTCCTTCCCCTCCCCCTGGCTTTCGGGAAGGTAGTAGAGGGTCTTTCCGTCGGCGAGGTAGTCCTCGGTGGCCTTCAATTTCACCAGGGACTGGCCAGGATAGAAATTCCGCCCGTCACGGCTTACCCATACGGAGAGGTTTTCCGGGAAATGGATGGAGTATTTGTCAATGACGCCTCCCTGCAGCCGGACCACCGCCTTCCGCACGCGGCGAACCTCCCCCAGGTCGATGGTGACGAAAAGCCCACTCCAGGCACGCTCAAAGCCAACCGCCTCCGGCTTCATCCAGATGCGGTCGGTCTTCGCAAAACGCCCGTCCGTCAAGTCCCATACGTCACTGTCCCCCTTGGCCGTCAGGGAATAGTTGGGGACGGGACGAAAGGAAACCGGACGCCCCGCCGCCAGGTTCGGCCCGTCACAGGCCTCCTGGAAGGCGCGGAGCCCCTCCTCCACGGATGGCACCCCGGCACCCAAGGAGGAGAGGGAAAGAAGAAGAAAGGCCGACAACAACAAGGGGAAAAAACGGTTCATGCTCAACCAAGGAAAACGGGAGGGAGGGGAAAGGCAGACGGACGCATGCCAAGGGGCACCCGCCCGCGGAAACCGACAGACGTACTATAAAGTCCGCACCACGCCAAATTCCCTTTTTTCCCTCCCCAGGCACTTAAAAAACGGAAAATCCAGGCTACATTATGCACCATTTCGTAAAACACCTGTTTTATCCCCGCAGGGGGTTTACATACGATGGGCGACGTCTTTTCGCCTCCACCTTAGCTTCCCAGGAGAATTTGGCACATGCGCACCCTCCTCTGCCTTCTGTCCCTTGCATTCCTTGCCCTGCCCCGCCTTCACGGCCAGGGTTTTCCCGCCCCTGCGGTGGAGGTGTCCCCCGTGGAGTCGGCTCCCATGGAATTGAACCGCCGCTATCCCGGCCATTTGGAGTCCCCTGCCACGGTTGCGCTGGTTCCCCGGGTGAGCGGCGAGCTATTGGAAGTGAAGTTCACGGAGGGTCAGGTCGTGGAGGCCGGCGCCCTTTTGTATCGTCTGGAGGAGGTCCGCTACCAGGCCCTGGTGAAATCCGCCCAGGCCTCCATTGCCCGGTGCCAGGCCTCCCTGCGCTACAGCAAGTCCAACTACGACCGCACCCTGGGGCTCTATGAGAAAGGGGTCGCCACCCTGGATGCCATGGAGGCGGCCAGGATGGCCTACGAGACGGACCAGGCGGCGCTTGCCAGCGCCGAGGCCGCCCTGGTCACCGCCCAGGAAGACCTGAAGAACACCCGGATCTACGCCCCCATCCAGGGGAAGCTGGGCAAGACCTCCCAGACGGCGGGAAACTACCTCACCGCCGCCGCCGGCGTCCTGGCCACCTTGACCCAGATGGACCCCCTCCGCCTCTCCTTCTCCATGTCCACACGGGATTTCCTGGAGCTGTTCGGCAACGAGGAGACCTTCCGCCAGGAAGCCATCGTCCGCCTGCGCCTGGCGGATGGCTCCCTCTACGGCCAGGAGGGGACCTTCGAGTTCCTGGACAACCAGATCCAGGCCACCACGGACACCATGACCTTCTTCGTCCGCATCCCCAACCCTGACGCGGTCCTCCTCCCCGGCGCCTCCGTCACCGTCCTGCTCTCCCGCCGCAACCCCCAGACCCTCTGCGCTGTGCTGCCCTCCGCCCTGATGGCGGACGGAAAGGGCTCCTATGTCTGGGTGGTGGACGACGCCAACACGGCCCATCGGCGGGATGTGCGCCTGGGCGCCTCCGACGGGAGGCTCCAGTGGCTCCTCCAGGGAGTGCAGCCTGGCGAAAAGGTAGTCACCGAGGGGGGGCATAAGATTGTCATGGACGGCATGGCCGTGAAGCCCGTCGCCCGCCAGTAGAGTCCTCCCCCCCATCCCTTTTCCCGCGCAGGAGCCCCCTCCCCATGTTTTCCCGCATCTTCATCCAACGGCCCCGCCTGGCCTTCGTGGTCAGCATCGCCCTCATGCTCTCCGGGGTCATCTGCCTCCGCACCCTGCCGGTGGCGGAATACCCCGAGGTCAGCCCCCCCACCATCGTCTGCTTCACCAGCTATCCCGGCGCCTCCGCCACGGAGGTCCAGGACACCGTGGCCATGCCCCTGGAGGCGCAGTTCAACGGCCTGGAGGACATGCTCTATTTCTCCTCCAGCTGCACCAACAGCGGCGAATACATGTGCACCATCACCTTCAAGACGGGCGTCAACGACGACATCGCCATGGTGAATGTCCAGAACGCCGTCAAGACGGCGGAGGCCTCCCTGCCCGCCGAAGTGCGCGCCATCGGCGTCAACGCCAGCAAGCGCTCCGGCGACATCCTCTGCGCCTACTCCTACACCACGGACGGCAGCACCTGGTCCACCCCCCAGACGAACAACTATGTCTCCACCAAGGTGCTGGACACCCTCTCCCGGGTGGAGGGCGTCTCCTCGGTGGAAGTCATGGGCGCCTCCGTCTACTCCATGCGCATCTGGCTGGACACCGTCCGGATGTCCGCCCTGGGCGTCACCACGGGGGATGTGAGCGCCGCCATCGCCTCCCAGAACATCCAGGCGGCGGCCGGCACCATCGGCAGCGAGAAATCCGGGCAGTTCCTGGAATACAAGCTCAACGTGCGGGGGCGCCTGAAGACCGCCCAGGAGTTCGGGGACATCGTGCTGCGCACCGGCGAGAACGGGGCGCTCCTGCGGCTGAAGGACATCGCCACCGTGGAACTGGGGGCGAAGACCTACGCCGCCCAGGCCAGCTGGAACGGAGACGAGACCGTCACCCTGGCGGTCTACCGCAGCAACGAGGCGAACGCCCTGGCCACCGTCCAGGCGGTGAAGGCGAAGGTGGCGGAGCTGGACAAGCGCCTTCCCCAGGGGGTGAAAAGCACCCTGGCCTACGACCCCACCCGCTTCATCGAAATCTCCATGCAGGAGATTCTCCAGACCCTGCTCCTGGCCCTGGGGATGGTGATTCTCATCACCTACCTCTTCCTCCAGGACTGGCGCGCCACCCTGGTGCCCGCCATCG
>JAEDNB010000124.1 GCA_016302725.1 Lentisphaeria bacterium | reverse complement strand
GGTTCCGGTCCGTGGCGTCCCGCTTCAGGGTGGGCAGGGCGTCCACGCCGATGCGAAGGGTGGCGGCCTTCTTGCTCTTGGCGGCGGGGGAGCCGTCCACCAACTGGTCGATGACGGCCTCCAGCTGTTCGCCCAGGAAGGTGGAGATGATGGCGGGGGGGGCTTCGTTGGCGCCCAGGCGGTGGTCGTTGCCCAGCCCGGCGGTGGCGGCGCGGAGGAGGTCGCTATGGGTGTCCAAGGCGTGGATGATGGAGGTCAGCACGGTGAGGAAGACGGCGTTCTCCTGGGGGTTGCTGCCGGGATCCAGGAGGTTCCGCTTGCCGTAGGAGATGGCCCAGTTGTTGTGCTTGCCGCTGCCGTTGATGCCGGCGAAGGGCTTTTCGTGGAGCAGGCAGACCAGGCCGTGGCGGTCGGCCACCTGGCGGAGGACCTCCATGATGAGCATGTTGTGGTCCACGGCCAGGTTCAGCTCCTCGAAGATGGGGGCCAGTTCAAACTGTGCGGGGGCCACCTCGTTGTGGCGGGTCTTGGCGGGGATGCCCAGGCTCCACAGCTCATTCTCCACGTCGGTCATGAAGGCCAGGATGCGGGAGGGGATGCTCCCGAAATAGTGGTCCTCCAACTGCTGGTGCTTGGCGGGGGGGGCGCCGTAGAGGGTGCGCCCCGTCTGCAGCAGGTCGGGGCGCTGCAGGTAGAATTTCTTGTCCACCAGGAAATACTCCTGTTCCGCGCCCAGGGTCACCCGAACCGGCTCCTCGCCCTGGCCAAAGCACTTCATCAGGCGGGTCACCGCCTTCTTCAGGGCCTGGGTGGAGCGCAAAAGCGGGGTCTTCTTGTCCAGCACCTCGCCGGTGTAGGAACAGAAGATGGTGGGGATGCAGAGGGTGGCGCCATTGCTGTGGCGCTTGATGAAGGCGGGGCTGGTGGGGTCCCAGGCCGTGTAGCCCCGGGCCTCGAAGGTGCTGCGAAGGCCGCCGGAGGGGAAGCTGGAGGCGTCAGGCTCCCCCACCGTCAGGGTCTTGCCGGAGAACTCGAAGATGGCCTTGCCCTGGGAGAACTCCAGGAAGGAGTCGTGCTTCTCCGCCGTCCCCCCCGTCAGGGGCTGGAACCAGTGGGTGTAGTGGGTGGCACCACGGGAGACGGCCCATTCCTTCATGGCCGTGGCCACCTCGTCCGCTATGCCCGGATCCAGGGGCTGCATCCCGTTCAGGGTGGCCATCAGTTTCTTGTAGGTGGACTTGGGAAGGTGCTCCGCCATCTTCGCGTTGTCAAAGACATCCGCCGCGAAAAAGTCCAACACCTTGGAACCCTGGGGCTCCGTCGCTTCCGTGCGGCGGTCCGAAATCTTGCACACCGCATCAAATCTCTTTTGCATGGTCTGTCTCTCCAAATGGATGGATTGGGTCGCGCCCGGCTCCCGCCGGCAGGACGGGTCTGGAAGCAAGCAAGGGGCATGCCAAAACAGGACAACGGAGTGTCGCAAGGGAAGGGCGCCCGGGAAAATTACAGAATATGTTTCCTCTTTGGAGAATGGTTTACAATTCATGTAAAAATATTTCATCCTTTGTCTTTCCTGGGTAGCGTCGGGGGCTTTGGCATGTCCTTTGCTTGAACCCGTAGCCAACTTTTTAGTGCGTTGGGGCAGGCTTTGAGGAATCTGGCCTTGCCCCGCCCCCTTGCGTCATCCGCCTCGGGGTTCCTCTTTCCCGCCGTTTCCCTGCCCTTTCCCAGGTGGTTTCGAATTTCCCCCGGGGCGGGTGCGGCGGCGGGGGAGGTTCCGGGGCGGGTTCTCAGGAGAGTTCCCCTATGGATACGGAATACCGACAGCGTGGCCTGGCCCTTCCCCAGGACGAAGGCCTCTATCATTTCAGCAACGAGCACGATGCCTGCGGCGTGGGCATGCTGGCCAACCTCCAAGGTGTGGCCTCCCATGAACTTGTCCTCCAGGGGGTGACCATCCTGAAGCGCCTCCTCCACCGGGGGGCGGCGGGAAGCGACCCCCTCTCCGGCGACGGGGCGGGGCTGCTCAGCGTGATTCCCCACGGCTTCTTCCAGACGGCCCTGGGGGGGATTCTCCCGGAGCCCGGGGGCTATGCGGTGGCCATGCTCTTCGGGGGCGAGGGGGAGGAGGCCCTGCTGGAGCGCACCGCCGGCGAGGAGGGGTTCCGCCTGCTGGCCTGGCGAGAGGTGCCCGTGGACCGCTCCCAGCTGGGCGAGACCGCCCGCGCCACATGCCCCCTGATCCG
The DNA here is from genome assembly GCA_016302725.1 of Lentisphaeria bacterium. Taxonomy (GTDB): domain Bacteria; phylum Verrucomicrobiota; class Lentisphaeria; order Oligosphaerales; family Oligosphaeraceae; genus UBA1724. Next base: position 3,998 of record JAEDNB010000124.1, on the reverse strand, counting down.
CCAGGTCTTCCTGGCCCCCCAGGCCCCCCTCTCCCCCGAGGCGCTGGAGCGCCGCGCCTTCGTCCTCCGCCGCCGCCTGGAGAAGGAGATGCTGGACGCCTATTTCAGCAGTTTCAGCGGACGCACCATCGTCTACAAGGGCCTGATGCTGGCCACCCAGATTGAGTCCTTCTACCGGGACCTGGCGGACCCCGCCTTCGTCTCCCCCCTGGTGCTGGTCCACCAGCGGTACAGCACAAACACCTTCCCCACCTGGCGCCTGGCACACCCCTTCCGTTACCTGGCCCACAACGGGGAAATCAACACCGTGCGGGGAAACCTCAACCACGCCCGCACCCGGGAGGCCTTCCTGGAAAGCCCCCTCTTCGGAGACGACCTCAAGAAACTCCTCCCCCTCATCGATGAAACCCAGAACGACTCCGCATGCCTGGACAACATGGTGGAACTGCTGGTGCAGGCCGGACGCTGGCTGCCCCACGCCATGATGATGCTCATCCCCCAGGCATGGGGAAAGAACTACCATATGGGACGGGACGTGAGGGGCTTCTTCGACTACCACTCCGCCCTCTCCGAACCCTGGGACGGACCCGCCGCCGTCACCTTCACCGACGGCGTGGGCGCCGGCGCCATGCTGGACAGCAACGGCCTGCGCCCCGCACGCTACTCCCTCACCCGGGACGGACTCTTCGTTCTGGCCTCCGAGACCGGTGTCCTGGATCTGGACCCCGCCCAGGTGGTCTGCCGCGGACGCCTCAAGCCCGGGGAAATCCTCTGGTGCGACCTGAAGGGGCACCGCCTGGTCCTCAACGAGGAACTGAAGAACCAGGTGGCCCGGCAGTCCCCCTACCGCCGCTGGTCCCTGGAGTCCAAAATCCCCGTGGCCGGACTCTTCGACACCGTCGTGGCGGAGCATGTGGCCGACGGCCTCCGGGAACGCCAGCGCCTCTTCGGATGGAGCCAGGAGGACGTGGACCTGCTGGTGAGGCCCATGATGGCCACCGGCAAGGAGCCCGTGGGCTCCATGGGGAACGACGCCGCCCTGGCCGTCCTCTCCCCCCGCCCCCAGCTCCTCTTCAACTACTTCAAGCAACGCTTCGCCCAGGTGACCAATCCCCCCATCGACCCCATCCGGGAGGAACTGGTCATGAGCCTGACCACATACATCGGCAACCAGGGGAACATCCTCTCCGAGGAGGCCCACCGGGCCAGCGTGGTGCGCCTGGCGCGCCCCATCCTTACCGGCGAAGACCTGGCCCGCCTGGAGGGCATGGGGAAGGACCGGGTGGAAAGGCTGCCCATCCTCTGGAAGGATGACCTCTCCCAGGCCCTGGATGAACTGGAGGCAAAGGCCGTGGCCGCCGCCCGCGCCGGGCGGGGCATCCTGGTGCTCAGCGACCGCCAGGTCCCCGACGGCCAGATGCCCATCCCCTCCCTCCTGGCCGCCGCCGCCGTCAACCAGGCCCTGGCCAAGGCCGGCCTGCGCCCCCCCGTGGGCGTCATCCTGGAGACCGGCGAAGCCCGGGAAGTGATGCATTTCGCCCTGCTCCTGGGATACGGTGCCACCGCCATCCATCCCTATCTCGCCCTGGAGACCGTAGCCTCCCTGGCTGGACAGGAAGCCCCCGCCAAGGCCACCGAAAACTACATCTCCGCCGTGGACAAGGGGCTGCTCAAGTGCATGTCCAAGATGGGCATCGCCACCCTCCGCAGCTACCGCTCCGCCCAGATGTTCGAGGCCATCGGACTGGGGGAGGACCTCATCCGGCGCTTTTTCCCCGGAACCCCCAGCGCCGTGGACGGCATCGGGCTGGAGGAGGTGGCGCAGGAGGTGCGCCGCCGGGTGGAGGCCGCCCGCGCCACCTCCACGGAACACCCCCTGGCCGTGGGAGGCGCATACCGCTGGCGCACGGACGGGGAACCCCACCTGGTGACCCCCCTCTCCGTCTGCGCCCTCCATGCCGCCGTGAGGGAGGACGACCCCGCCCGCTACCGCGCCTTCGCGGAGGCCGTGAACGCCCCCGCCCTGCCGGTGCGCCTGCGGGATCTCCTGCGCTTCAGGAAGGAGGCCGCCCGCCCCCTTGACCTCGCCCAGGTGGAAAGCGTGGAGGAGATTCTCCACCACTTCGTCTCCGGGGCCATGAGCCTGGGCGCCCTCTCCCCCGAGGCCCACGAGGCCATCGCCCTGGCCATGAACCAACTGGGCACCATGAGCAACTCCGGGGAAGGCGGCGAGGGCCCTGAACGGAACATCCCCGGCCCACACGGGGAAAACCGGGCCAGCGCCATCCGGCAGGTGGCCTCCGGACGCTTCGGCGTCACGGTGGAATACCTGGCCCGCGCCAAGGACCTCCAAATCAAGATGGCCCAGGGCGCCAAGCCCGGCGAGGGCGGACAACTCCCCGGAGACAAGGTCAACGAGGAAATCGCACGCACCCGCCATGCCACCCCCCACGTCACCCTCATCTCCCCGCCGCCACACCATGACATCTACTCCATCGAGGACCTGGCCCAGCTGATCCACGACCTCCGGGCCGTCAACCCCGAGGCCCGGATCTCCGTGAAACTGGTCTCCGAAAACGGCGTGGGCACCGTCGCCGCCGGCGTCGCCAAGGCCCACGCGGACGTGGTGGTGATCTCCGGACATGACGGCGGCACGGGCGCCGCCCCCTTGAGTTCCATCAAATACGCGGGCATGCCCTGGGAAATCGGCCTGGCCGAAACCCACCAGACCCTGGTGAAGAACGGGCTGCGCGGCAAGGTGAAGCTCCAGGTGGATGGACAGCTCCGCACCGGCCGGGACGTGGTGGTGGCCGCCCTCCTGGGCGCCGAGGAGTTCGGCTTCGCCACCTCCCTCCTCCTCGCCCTGGGGTGCATGATGCTGCGGCAGTGCCAGGACAATACCTGTCCCGCCGGCATCACCACCCAGGACCCCGAAATCCGCAAGCATTTCAAGGGCAAGCCCGAACACATCATCCGGTATCTCCGCTTCATCGCCCAGGAGGCCCGGGAAACCCTCGCCTCCCTGGGACTCCACTCCCTCCAGGAGGCCGTGGGACGGGCCGACCTGCTGGAGGCCGACCCAGTCCGCATGACCGGAAAGGCCGCCAAACTCCGCTTCCAGGACATGCTCCACGTGGTGGAGGGGAACGAAGTCCACTGGAACGGGGAACGCCATCCCGAATCCACCATCGACGACCAGGTCCTCTTTCCCGCCCTGGGAAAGGCCCTGGAGGAGTTCTCCCCCGCCCGGCTCGAGGCCCCCATCGTCAATGCCAACCGCTCCGTTGGCGCACGGCTCTCCGGCCGCGTTGCCCTGGCAAAGGGCCTGGCGGGGCTCCCGGAAGACACCTGGAGGGTGGATTTCCGGGGCACGGCAGGACAGAGTTTCGGCGCCTTCCTGGCACACGGCATCACCTTCCACCTGGAGGGGGAGGCCAACGACTACGTGGGCAAGGGCATCTCCGGCGGAAAGATCATCATCGTGCCGCCACGCGAGGCCCCCTGCCTCGCCGAGGAGAATGTCCTGGCTGGCAATGTCATCGGATACGGCGGCACCTCCGGCCAAATCTACATCAACGGCCAGGCGGGGGAACGCTTCGCCATCCGAAACAGCGGGTTCCAGGCCGTGGTGGAGGGCGTGGGCGACCACGGATGCGAATACATGACCGGCGGACGGGTCGCCGTCCTGGGAAAGACCGGCGTCAACTTCGCGGCAGGCATGACCGGCGGCGTGGCCTATGTCCTGGATGAGGCGGGCGATTTCGACCTGCGCTGCAACCTGGACACGGTGGACCTGGAGTCCGTCCGGGAAGGCTCCCCGGAAGAGGAGGAACTCCTGGGGATGCTCAGGAGCCACCTGGAGTTGACCGGCAGCCCCAAGGCCGCCAGGCTGCTGGAACAGTGGCAGGAATACCGCGGACACTTTGTCTGCGTCATGCCCGTCGAATATAGGAAAATCCTTCGGAGCGCACGATAATGAGCAAGACCTTCTTTGAAAT
>JAEDNB010000123.1 GCA_016302725.1 Lentisphaeria bacterium | reverse complement strand
GCCAGTTGTGTCCGATCCACTGGTTCTGGTCAGTGCAGCCGATCAGCATGTATCCATCGTTGGCGTCGGCGTAGACAATGAATGCCAGCGAGAGCTGCTTGAGGTTGTTGGTGCAGCTGATGGCGCGGGCCTTTTCCCGGGCCTTGGAGAGGGCGGGCAGCAGCATGGCCGCCAGGATGGCGATGATGGCGATGACCACCAGCAGTTCAATCAGGGTGAAGGATTTTTTCATGGCTTCCTAAATTTTGGATGGGGGTGAGGAATTCTCCCCGGTCGGGACAGGGGAGGAATATTGGGGAAAGCGGCAAAAGGGAAGGGAATGCCTATGGGATTCCCGTGTCGTCGTCAATTATAGGCAAAACAGGGGAAACCCAAAGGTTATTTCTATGTCTTTTCTTGCCAGAAGTGAGGGATTTCCGGGGCAGGGAGGCTATTTCCTGTTGCGTCGGCTATATTGTGGGACAGGGCGGAAAGAGGGGGAATAGGCCGTGGAGGAAGGACAAGAAAGGACTCTTTTTACATGTCGAAAATCTCCAAGGAATCACTTCTTTTCAAGGGATATTCCATCCCTAATTCCGCGGACTTCGTGGGAAACGCCACCCAGGTCCGCACCCTGTGTTTCTACTACCAGGACATGCGTCAGCACCAGGGGGTGACGGTGACCATGCTGTGCGGGAACATCATCTATACGGACAAGGACTGGGAATATCCTCTCCACCGCCATAGCCACCATGAAATCATCTTCCCCCAGGAGGGGACCTATCGATGCTCCGTCAACGGGCAGGAACTTTCCGTGCGTCCAGGGGCGGCGCTGCTGGTGCAGGCGGGGGAGCTGCACCAGGACCACCTTTCCTCCGGGATTAAATACTTTGGGTTTGAGTTCGGGGTGCGGCAGCGGGACACGGGGTTGCCGGTGAGGAACCTCTTCGTCCGGGGCAGTGCCCCCCAGGAGCACGTGGTTCCCCTCCGGAGGCGGGAGGACATCGAGGCGCTCCTGGGGGCATTCCAGAGCGAGCTGCAATGTCAGCCCGGGGGGATGTTTCCGGTGGTGAACGGGATTTTCCAGGCTTTGTTCTGGCTGGTGCTGGGGCAGGCGGACAAGCGGGTGGTGTCGGAGGATCCCGGGGGGCTGAATGCCTTGGAGGAACTCCAGAAGCAGAGGATTCTGGAGTGTTTCCAGCAACACCACATGGAGCATATGGAGAACGGGCGCCTGTGCCAGTTGCTGGGCATGAGCGCCTCCACCCTGGGGAGGCTCTGCCGCAGGTTCTTCGGCATGCCTCCCATGCACGCCTATATGCAGATGAAGATGGAGTATGTCAAGAGCCATCTGGCGGACCATCCCGAGTGCCTGCTGAAGGACCTGGCACAGTCCATGGGGTTCGCGGACCAGTTCCACTTCTCCAAGTGCTTCCGCCAGATTGTGGGCGTGAACCCGAAGCGATATCTTGACCAGGTACTGCGCCAGAAAGAGAAGGGGGGCTCCCTGGAATTCTAAAGGCCACGGAGGCGCACTCCTTCCGCTGGGCAGGCGGGGCGGTCCTGGGGCGGCGGGTTAGATTTTCCCTTGTGCCTTTTCCAGGAGCGCGGTGGCGATTTCCACGCATTGGAGGCAGGGGGTGCCGGTCTGCCCCTTGATTTCGCGGCAGGTGAGTGCGCCTGCCTGGCGCTGGAATTCTGCCTGGATGGCTTCCCTTTGGTCTTCGGGGGCCAGGAGGAGGGCGGCGTGGAGGGCGCCGCAGATTCCCCCGGGGGCGCGGCCGCCGCCGCACCGGGCGAGGTCCTCCTTTTGCTCTTCGTGCCCGTTGCCCAGGGCCACGGCCTGGGCGCAGTTGAAGGGATGCCCGGGGGCGGTGAAAAGTTCTCCTGCGCGACTCATGGGCCGAATCTCCTCTTTTGTTGAACCTTCTGCATCATTGACAAGAACCATGGAAACCATTTTCTTCGACACCCACACCCATTTCCCCGACGAATCCTCTGCGGAGGAGCGGGAGGTCCTTTGGCGGGAGGCCTGCCAGGCGGGCGTGCCCCATCTTCTTCTGGCAGGCACTTCCCTGGAGGACGTGCCCCGGTATCTGGAGTTTGCGGGGGTGCACCCTGGAATTTATACCAGCGTGGGCATTCATCCGGAGTGCTGCGGGGAATTTTCCGGGTCATCGGAGCAGTTGGCCCTCCTTCGCCGGTGGTGCGGCATGCCCGGGGTGGTCGCCATTGGGGAGGTGGGGATGGACACCCACTACGCCCACACTACCCTGGAGCAGCAGGAGGAGTGCCTGCGGGGCATGCTCTCCCTGGCGGTGGAACTCTCCCTGCCCGTGGTGCTCCACTGCAGGGAGGCCTTCCGGCAATGCTTCCCCATCGTGTCGGAGATGCTGCCGGAATCCCATCCCCTCCAAGTGCATAGCTTTGCGGACGGGCCCCGGGAGATGGAGCAGTGGCTGACCCGGAATGCCTTCTTTTCCTACAATGGGATGGTGACCTTCAAGAAGGCGGAGAACATCCGGGAAACCCTGCGGATGACGCCCCTGGACAGGCTCCTCCTGGAGACCGATTCCCCCTATCTGACCCCCGTCCCCTACAGGGGAACCCCCAATGCCTCCCGGAACATCCCCCTCATTGCAAGACGGGTTGCGGAGGAGCGGGGGCTCTCCCTGGAGGAGGTGGCGGAAATCACCACCCGGAATGCCCGGAGACTCTTCCGGCTGTAGAAGGAGCCACGCCCGGGGGGCTATTCCCCGGGGCAGCAGGGCTCCTGGAAGGGCCTGGCGGAGGGAAAGTCCTCCAGGTTGTAGTGGATGAGCCGCTCTGGCATGGCCAGCCGGCACAGTTCCACATGGCTCTCCTGGAAGAAGCGCTCGGCCAGGGAGTCGTGGTAGTCGGAGAAGATGACCACCCGCGCCACGCCCACGGCGATGAGGGCTTTGGCGCAGGAAGTGCAGGGGAGGTTGGTGACGTATGCCGTGGCGCCTTCCAGGGCCATGCCGTGCCGCGCCGCCTGGCAGATGGCGTTGATTTCCGCATGGTTGGTGCGGACGCAATGGTTGTCCACCACCAGGCATCCTGCATCGTAGCAGTGGGCGGTTCCCGGGAGGGAGCCATTGTATCCTGTGGAGAGGACGTGGTGGTCCTTCACCAGCACGCAACCGCAGTGCATCCTGGGGCAGGTGGCCCGTTCGCTGGCCAGCATGGCCAATTTCATGAAATAGTCGTCCCATTCCGGGCGGCAGGACGGGGTTCCCTTGGGGGCCTGGTCTGTGTGGGAGTGGCAGCACATGGGCGTCTGTCTGTAGGGAGGGGAGGGGGGCGTCCCCCTCGGGAGGCGTGTGGGGAGAGGGGGAAAAGCGCCCCCTGCCATCCCTGGGGGAAGCCGGGGGTGGAGGGGGCGTTGTGCCGGGAGCATGGGGCAGGGGTGGATAGCCTGACCCTGCGCCCTCGTTTGCTTCCACGCAAGGTGGGGTTGCGGCAGGGTGCTAGTCGAAGATGCCGGTGTCCTGGTCGTCTCCGTCCTTCAGGTCGTCGCTGGCCCAGATCTTTTCCTTGAGGGCGGGATTGGCGGCGATGGAGCGTTCCTGGACCTTGGTGAGGTATTTCCGCATTTGCTTGTCCAGTTTATCGTAGACGGCATAGAGTGCGGCGGCGAGGGAGTCGGCCTTGGCGGAGGCGTTGAGGTTCACGTGTTTTCCGTTGAGGAGGGATTCGCAGGAGAATTTGCCCCGTTCCGTGTCCAGGACCATGCGGAGGGTGGAGAGTTTGGTGTAGTCGGCGTCCAGTTTATCCGCCAGCCGCTTTGCCAGGGCTTGTTCCTCGTCCGTGGGTTCGACATGTTTACCAGTGAGGAGAAGTTCGAGCATCTGCACCTCCTTGTTGGGGTTTTGCCGAAGGGGCGGTCGGGGGTGTGCCGTCTTGGGGCGGGCCCGTCCGCCGGGGGGAATTTGCGTGGGGTTTAGTTGTCGGGGTTGAAGCTGGGTCCCAGGTAGACCTTTTTCGCCTGTTCGTCCTGGACCAGGTCCTTCCCGGTGCCGGAGAAGAGGATTTCGCCGGCGCAGATAAGATATGCGCGGTCCACGATGGCGAGGGTTTCGCGGACATTGTGGTCGGTGATGAGGATGCCCAGCCCCCTGTCCCGGAGAGTGGCGATGATTTTCTGGACTTCGAAGACGTTCTTGGGGTCGACCCCGCCGAAGGGTTCGTCCAGCATCAGGAAATCGGGGGAGGTGGCCATGGCGCGGGTGATTTCCAGGCGTCTGCGTTCTCCTCCCGAGAGGGTGAGGGCCTTTTGGTCGGCCAGGTGGGTCAATTGGAGTTCCTCCAGGAGTTCCTCCAGGCGCTCCTTGCGTTGTGGGGGAGTCAGGTCCAGGGTCTGGAGAATCGCCTCCACGTTTTCCCGGACGGTGAGTCGTCGGAAGATGGAGGGTTCTTGTGCCAGGTATCCCATTCCCAGGCGGGCGCGGCGGTACATGGGCAGCCGGGAGATGTCCTCCCCCCGGAAGGAGATGGTTCCGCCATCGGGGGGGACCATGCCCACGATCATGTAGAAGCTGGTGGTTTTCCCGGCGCCGTTGGGCCCCAGGAGGCCCACGACTTCCCCGGGGCGCACCTCCAGGGAGACATCCTGGACCACGCAGCGTCCGGAGTAGACCTTCCGGAGGTGGGAGGCCTGCAGGAGGGGGGTGTGGGAGCCGGGAAGGGGGGAGGCGTTGGCGTTGGTCATTGCTGGGGAGGGGCGAGGAGTTCCAGGGGGGAGGTGTCCTTCCTGCTTTCCACGGGGAGGGTGAGGACGGCCCGTGCCGCCTCGAAGCGGTTTTCCTTCAGGTCGTATCGGATGCGGGAGGAGGTCATGACGCGCCCGTCCGCCAGGATTGTGCACTTTCCCTCCAGGAAGATGGCGTTCTCCCCCTCCAGGTCCCACATGCCCTGGTCCCCCGTGGCGCTCTTGCCGTCGGCGGTATGGATGCGCACGCGACCGATGGCCTGGATTTTGGCGGGAGTGGAGGAGCCCTCCCGGAAGAAGACCTTCATCTGGTCGGCATTGAGAATCACCCTTTGGTCCTCCCCGGGAATCTGCTTCTGGAGAGTCTGGCGGGTTTCCCCGTCCGGAAGGAAGACCACCTCCACATTCCCCTCCAGCATGGCGCTCTTCTGCAGGGTCATCTCCACGCGGTCCGCCGCAATGGTGACGGTCCCCGTGGGGGAGGAGGGGCGCTGCGGCTGGGCATTCTGCGGGGGTTCCTGGGCGACGAGGGGCGCCGCCAGGGCGAGCAGCAGGAGAAGGCGGAGAAGGGGGCTCATGGCTGTCCGGGGGTGGGCGTGGGGAAGGGGGTGGGGTTCCCCTTTTCCCGGGGGACGAGGGAGAGGGGGAATTGGATGCGGACGGTTTCCCGGAGGACCACCTGGGGGGGCTCCTGGGGATTTTTCCAATAGAAGTCGAAGCCGATGCCGGAGATGTCCAGGCCGTCAGGGCCGGTGAGGTGGAGCGGCCCGTTCCCCCGGACTTGCTGGAGGGCGTTGTCGTAGGTGCACTGGGGGCTCTCCAGGAGATACCCCTCCTCCTGGGAATTCTCCTTCCGGATGGTCATCTGGAAGCCCTGGAGGTGGTAGAGGGGCGACTGCACCTGGGCGCTTTTTCCCTGGATGCGCCACTGGTAGGCCTGGGGCCGCCCATGGCTCAGGATGGAGAGGAGGCCATTGGTCTGGAAACCATGGAGTTCCAGGTTGTCCAGGTTGTCCAGGCCCGTCATGGGGGCGGCGGCCAGGGAGAGGGCGGCGGCGGGGAGGAGGATGGAGAGGAGGCGTTTCAAGGGGCGGGGATATGGTAGTGCCGCAACTGGGAGTCCCAGGTGCCTTGGAGTTTCATGAGCCACTCGGCGGTTTCCCGGAGGGCGCCCTGGCCCCCGAAGGCCTGGGTCTGGAGGTCGGCAGCGGGGAGGACTGCCTCCGCCGCGTCCCCCACGGCGACGCCCACCCCGGCGCCGGCCAGGGCGTGTCCGTCGATGAGGTCGTCTCCCAGGAAGAGGCATTCCTGGAGGGTGAGGCCGTGTTCCTGGGCGATGTGGGCGAGGCTCTGGCACTTGTTCCAGCATTCCTCCACGAGGAAATCCAGCTTCAGTTCCGCCGCGCGGGTTTGGTTTGCCTTGCTGCGCCGTCCGGAGATGGCGCCTACCAGGAGCCCGGTGCGTCGGAGCATGGTGATGCCGGAGCCGTCCCGCACATGGAAGAACTTGATTTCATCGGGGGTGCCGGTGTATCCGATGCGTCCGTCGGTGA
>JAEDNB010000122.1 GCA_016302725.1 Lentisphaeria bacterium | reverse complement strand
AAATGCAGCTCCGCAAGCTCCTGCTGGAAATTCTGTGTTTGCTGAGATAATATCCAAGGAGATAATACGTCGAAAAGCCCGCTGCCACTTTTACATCCATTCGCTCCAGGATGGATTCAAGAATGGGGCCTATTCCGGGAACTCCTGCGAACAAGGGAAGACAAAAGACGGTAATGATTCCAAGGATGATAAAGTAGACGCATACGCCGTCATTCCTCGCAATCCACCGTAAAATGGGGGTCATGATGTACAATCCTGTAATCATGAGGAGAAACCAAAGATGATAAGGCCCTTTTATGATTTCCCAAACCAATTCACGGATGGACATGGAAAAATGCATATGGAATTGGGTGATCAGCGCATAAAACGTCGACCAGCCAAAATAGGCAATGGCAATGCGTAGAATTTTTGTCTGATACAATTTCCTGACGGGGTATTCCTTGTGTTCGTCAAGCAGGAACATTCCAGAAATCATGACAAAGACCGGAACACAAAAACGCACTATGGAATTATAAAAGTTGCAGGCTTGAAATTGTGTTGTATCGGGGGCAAACCGCCCATAGAAGCCGGCAGCGGCAGAATGGAGGACGACCACGGCGAAGGAGGCAAGAATACGGAGAAGGTCCGGATAGATTTCCCGTGGACTACGAAATTTTACGGAATTGTCATCCGCAAGACGAGGGGGGGGCAATTGTCCTGTTTTGTCATGTCTTATACCTCTTTTGGTAATCCGGATGAAATCCCTGTTTATGGAGCAAGAGAAAACTGCGTCCTGGGGCCGTGGCCAGAGGCAATTGTCTTTGTCTGAAATGCGAAAGGGGGGAAAGAGAAGACTCATGATATTCCTCTCCTTCATGAGCGGTCCCCGGAGGGGGCAAGGGAGAGAATGCCATGAGTCGATTTTTGTATGTTAGCCCTTGTTGCCTATCGCAAAAAACCTTCTGGCGTGGGCAACGGAAGGGTGCACTTGCGTGCGGAGCGTCAGCCAATTTTCTGGAGGCAAGCTGAATATGCCATAGAGGAAGAAGTCAGGAGGCTGGATGCTATGGCCTTTCATTCCACCACGTCCTCCAGCCCCCTTTGGGGCGGCTTTCCCTTATTTGGGGGATCTGTGTGGTTCTATTTTGCCTCGCCCACGGCGGTCTTCACGGAGACCGTCACCTTTCGGTCATAGCAGGAGAAGATTTTCTCCACCATGGCCTTTTCCGGCTTCCGGGAGAGTGCGCTGACCACGGGGACAATCACCAGCCCCCCCAGCATGGCCACCACGCCGCAGTTGATGGGGGACTGGATGAGTTTGGGGAGGAGGGTTTTGGTGGCGGGGATCATGTCGGCCACCATGAGGAGGGAGCCGAAGAGGAAGCAGGCCCAGCAGGAGGCTTTGGTGGTTCCCTTCCAATAGAGGGAATAGAGGAAGGGGGCCAGGAAGGAGCCGGCCAGGGCACCCCAGGAGATGCCCATGAGCTGGGCGATGAAGGTCACCTTGCTGTTGTACTGCACCAGGGCAATGGCGGCGGAGATGGCGATGAAGACCACGATGAGCAGCCGGATGACCAGGAGTTGCTGGCGCTGGCTCATGCGCCCCTTCAACAGGCACCCGTGTAGGAAGTCAATGGCCAGGGTGGAACTGGAGGCAATCACCAGGGAGGAGAGGGTGGACATGGAGGCGGCCAGCACCAGAATCACCGTCATGGCAATCAGGGCGGGATGGAGGGACTCCAGCATGGCGGGGATGATGGAGTCGTACCCGTTGCGGGCAATGTCCACCCGATCCGCGAAAATCCTTCCGAAGCCCCCCAGGAAATAGCATCCTCCCGCCACCACCAGGGCGAAGACCGTGGAGATTACGGTGCCCTTGTGGATGGCGCCCTCGTTGGTGATGGCGTAGAATTTCTGCACCATCTGGGGGAGTCCCCAGGTGCCCAGGGAGGTCAGCAACACCACGAAGAGGAGGTTCAGGGGGTCGGGACCCAGGAAGGAGGCGAAGATGCCGGGGGTCGCCCCGTTCAAGGCCTGGGCGGAGGCCACTGCGCTGGCGTCGGTGACCTGGGCCAGTTTCACCAGGGACGCCTGAAGCCCGCCCTGGCTCATCAGGACGGCCCCGATGAGCACCACGATGCCCACCAGCATGATGATTCCCTGGATGAAATCGTTGATGGCGGTGGCCATGTAGCCACCCACCACCACGTAGACCGCCGTCAGCACCGCCATCAGCACGATGCAGACGGAGTAGTCAATGCTGAACCCCATGCTGAAAAGGCGGGAGAGTCCGTTGTAAAGGGAGGCGGTGTAGGGAATCAGGAAGATGAAGATAATCAGCGAAGCCCCCAGCTTCAGGCTGGTGCTCTGGAAACGCTCCCCGAAGAACTGGGGCATGGTGGCGGAATCCAGATGCTGGGACATGATGCGCGTGCGGCGCCCCAGAATCACCCAGGCCATCAGGGAGCCGATGATGGCGTTCCCTATGCCCGCCCAAGTGGCAGATATCCCATAGCGCCACCCGAACTGCCCCGCATACCCCACAAACACCACGGCGGAAAAGTAACTGGTCCCGTAGGCAAAGGCGGTGAGCCAGGGGCCTACCGCACGCCCCCCCAGGACAAATCCGTTCACATCCGTGGAATGACGACGGCAATAAATCCCGACGCCAATCATAAGCAGGGCAAAAAGTCCCAGAAGGGCCAACTTGAGCACTAGGGGCGACATGGTTGATGGTGTTCCGTTGAATGGGTGAAACCTAGGGAGCAGGGAGACAACCCCCATCCCTCCCTTCCACGGAGCGCCCCCCGGACGCAAAAGGGATGATGAGATGAACCTCGCCTCGGGGCAAGGCGAAAGAAGCCGATACTATAACCCGGCTCCCCCCGCCCGCCCCAAAATCCCCCCGCGTCGCAAAGTCCACAAATGCCCCAGGGAATGGCGTACCCTTGCCCGTCCTTTTGGATTTGCGGTTTTCTCCAAGGCACGGCGCAAGGAAGGCGTTGGCTTGCCAGTCCCTTCTTGTTTTGCGGGCTCTGCGGACGCCGGGGAAACAATCCCATGATGGGCGCGCCCTCCCCCCTTGTGCCTGGCGCCGGCTGAGGCGACGGGTGCGTCCCTCTCCTATTCCAGGAGGAGGTCGACGGACCTTTCCAGGCCGGTATTCACGCTGTGGGCGGTGATTTTCCAAATGCCCTTGGGGTCGTTCAAGGCGAAGGCGAAGGAGAATTGCACGGTCCCCTCCTCCCCCCGCTTCACCTGCTGGTAGATTTCCTGGGCTTTGCCGGCGGGGTCCGTCAACTCCAGGCGGAAGACCTGCGGGGTGGTGGCGTCCTTCAGTTGGGCCACGATCTCCAAGGGGGCGCCCGGCTGGGCGGAGGCGGGGGCCTGGAGAAACACCTCCTCCGCCTTCTGGGGCAGGATGGACACCAACGCCGCGTCTCCCGGCACAAGGCGTGTGGAGAAGGAGTTGCCCTCTCCCAGGAATGCCCCCTTCCTCACATCGTAGAGGAAGCCTGCCACAGGCAGGGTGACCGTGACGGACTCCTGGGGGGTATCCTGGAAGAGCATGGGATACTTGTCGGTGCCGTTGTCGGCCACGGGCTTCACCATGCCGAAGACGAAGGCGTCGCCGTCCTGCCGGAGGGTGGTATGGGCGGGATAGAGCGTCTGGGAGTCTGCGAGGAGCGCGGCGACCCTGGGGGCGGTGCCGGCCCTTTGCAGGGCGCGGTCCAGCCACTCCCGGATTTTCTGGCAAAAGTCCTCGTTTCCGCCCCTGGTGGAGAGCAGTTCGCCGCCCACGCCCCCCAGGAGGACCTCCTGGTATCCGGTCAGGAGGAGATTCAGGAGAAGCACCCGTCCCTGCCCGAGGGGATGTTCCAGGAGGATGGGGGTGCCGTCAGGGGCGTTTTCCATGGCCTGCGCCCCTTGGGCGAGAAGCTTCCCCTCCCCATAGCGGAGGGAGCAATTCCCCCAGGATTCCAGGGAGAACTCCACAGGGGTGCGGGTGCTTTGGGAGCGGTCCACGCCGAAGAGTTCCTCCGCCTCGGGGCGGGATTGGAACTTTCCGTGTTCATCCGCCACGGCGGGGGCGAAATCCGCCAGGAGGGTGCCCCCCTCCTCCACGAAGAGCCGGAGATTCTGGAGAGCCCGGGTGGAGAGCGCCAGAGAGCAGGGGAGGACCATGACCTTGAGTCCGTCGGGCACCCCCTGGTCCAGTTCCTCGTAGGTGACGTAGCGGAAGGGCTGCTTCATGTCGGAGAGGAGGGCCGCCCAGCCCGTCTGGCTGTTGTGCCACACGTTGCCGCCCAGGCCGCCCATGGCGGCGAAGAGGGAGGGCTGGGAGTAGAGGACCCCCACCTCCTGGTGGATTTCCCGGGCAGAGAGCACCAGGCAGTCCGCCCCCTTCTTGATTTCCTTCAGTCCCTGGCTGTACAGGCGCATGTTGGGGTTGGGGGAGAGGTCCCCGTGCATTCCATGCCCCATGAAGATGCTGGAGAAATTGGAGCCCAGGAAGAGATTGTCCCAGAGGCGGGCCTTCTGGTCAAACTCATTCACCTGGTAGGCCAGGCAGTATCCCGTCCATTCCCCGGCGACGAAGCCGGGCTTGGCCAGGTCGTGGACCAGTTTTCGCTGGATGCCGCCGTAGAAGGAGAGGCAGTCGATGTATTTCATCAGTTGCGCCCAGTCGTAGCTCAAGCCGGGCACCTGGGTTCCAGAGAGTCCGGCCTGGCTTTCCGGAACCACCTGCCGGATGGCCTCCCGGGTGCCCCCCACCCAGTTCCTGGCATACATGGCGGTCATGAAGAGCTTGTGGTCCTGCCAGCGGCTGAGGTTTTCCTGGCTGGGGAGTTCCTCCTGCTGGCAGGGAGTCACCTCCCCCCAGGTGGAGAAGGAGGTCTCCCACTCCCGGTTCAACGCCTCCAGGGAGCCGTAGTCCTCCTGCAGCCGCTTGCGGAAGGCGTCCAGGCAGAAGGGACTGTAGCAGACGGAGCGTCCCAGATAGGCCTCGTCCGCGATTTCCTGGAGGGTGATGCCGTAGAAGCCGTAGTGCTGCCGGGTCATTGCGGTGTGGATGCGTTCCCGGAGCGCCTGGAGGAAGGCGGGGTCGGAGTAGCAGGGGTTGCGGACGGGGTCGGAGGGGATGTCCCCCCGGTAGCGCAATTCGGATTCATGAGGCACATCCAACTGTCCGGCGCGTGTGGCCACCATCTGGAGCCCCACGTCCGCCAGGGCATGGAGCATGCCCATGGAGTGCATGTCCTGCTGGAGGTTGACCATATGGTGGGTAAAGCCCAGTTTCTTCAATTCCATGAGCATGGGATAGTATCCCAGCCAGACCAGGGCGTCCATGCGGCGTGGGTCCTTGGGGATGCGGAGGGCGAACTCTCCGTAGGCGTGGCTTCGGGGGGCGTCCCCCTCCCGGAGGAGGGCCTCCACCCGGTAGAGTCGTCCCAGGGGTTCCTGGGGGAGGAAGGAGAGGGAGGCCGTTCCCTTTTCCAAGGGGGAGAGGGTTTTCTCCAGCAGCACCCGTCCCTCCGTGTCGGAGACCTGGACCTCCAGGCGGGCCTGGGAGGGCCAGGAGGGGCAGGTGAAGGAGATGCCCACCTCTTCCCCGGGGCGGTAGACCCGGTCCCCATGGGAGAAGGCCAGGTCCAGGGGGAATTCCTCCGGCAGGGAGAAGGCGGTGGCTCCGCAGTCCAGCCCGCGTCCCTCCTGGTCTTCCAGGAAGAGATGGGCCACATGGCGCCCCCCCGGCAGCCCTTCCCGGGAGAGGCGGAGGGAGGTCTTCCCCGGCTTCAAGTCCACTTCCCGGAGATCGTTTGCCTCCTCCCGGCGATGGAGGTTCATCACCCGCACCCGCAGGCGCACCCGCGCCTCCCGGTCCGACGCCAGCACCACCTCGTCCTCCTGGCAGGACTCCAGGTGGACAGGCAGGGCAAGGCCGGCCAGTCCCCGGAGGAGCTTCAGGGTCTGGAGATGGAGGTATTCCCAATAGGGGAAGTTCCGCCCCCAGAGGGAGGGGACGTTCTGATTGGCCTGTTCGGGAGGCACGCACTCAAAGAGCCCCGGCAGGAGATACCATTCGTCCCTGGCGGGCTGGAAGCAGACGCTCCAGCGCCCTTCCCCGTCCCGGTATCCCCGAAGCCCCTCCCGCCGGATCTCTTCGGGAAGTGTGCGCATCCTGGGGAGGGTGGTCCAGGCGGAGGGCAGTGGGCTCTCCGTCCCCAGGAGGGCTTCGGGGACATTCTGACATCCCAGGAAGAGGAAATTCGCCCCTTCCTTGCGGAAGCGGAGGA
>JAEDNB010000121.1 GCA_016302725.1 Lentisphaeria bacterium | reverse complement strand
CCCGTCTCTTGCGATAACAGTTTGTTGGTGCCGGGGCTTTGCCCCGGCCTTTTTTTGCCCTGGTTTCTGAATTTTTTCCTGTTTTTCTCTTTCAGCGTCAAAAAACCACAAATATCGTTTAGTGGTTTCTGTCCTTCCTTGGAAAACTTTTCCGCCAGGAGAGGAAGAGAGAGTTGGCACCAGCGAGGGGGGAGGAAGGAAGTTCTATTGAGGTTGATTTGTTTTTATAACTCCTTGAATCTCAAAGAGTTATAACTATTTTACAGAGGATGTCCTCTTGGGCCATCCCTTCTTCCATTGGTCGGGGCGGAGAACCAGCCAAAGGGCCAGGAGGAGGAGGAGCCAGGCGACGGCGGTGCCCCAGGTGAAGGGGGCTCCATCCCAGTATTTTGCCCCCAGTTGATAGACCACCACCGAGAGGGAGTATCCGATGCACAGTTGCATCAGGACGGTCAGGATGCCCCAGTTTCTTCTGCCCATTTCCCGGAAGGCGGTGATGACGGCCACCAGGCAGGGTGGGGCGAAGAGGTTGATGAGGAGGAAGGAGAGGGCTGCCAGCTCAGGATGGGCGGGGTTGAACTCCTGGAACATCTGGGCGATGACTTCCACGATGCCCGCCCCTCCTGCGTGGGAGAGGACGCCCAGGGTTCCCGTGGCCTGTTCCTTGGCGAAGGTGGCGGAGAGGATGGCCACGGCGCTGCGCCAGTCCCCCAGCCCGATGGGGCGGAAGAACCAGGCGAAGAAGCGTCCGATGTGGGCGAGGATGGAGCGGTCCACATCCTTGCCCACGAAATGGAGGTCCCAGGAGAAGGCATGGAGGGTCCACAGGAAGAGGCAGGCGAGGAAAATGACGGTTCCCGCTTTGATGCAGAAATCCTTTCCCCGGTCCCAGGTGTGGAGGAAAAGGTTTTTCATGGTGGGCATGTGGTAGGCGGGGAGTTCCAGGACGAAGGGGGCTGGCTCCCCGGAGAAGGGGCGGGTCTTCTTCAAGGCGATGCCCGTCAGGACGATGATGGCCACGCCGATGAAATACATGCTGGGAGCCACCCAGACGGAGCCGGGGAAGCAGGCCAGGGTAATCATGGCCACCACCTCCATCTTCGCCCCGCAGGGAATGAAGGTGGAAAGCATGATGGTCATCCGCCTGTCCTTCTCGTTTTCGATGGTGCGGGCGGCCATGATGGCGGGCACCCCGCATCCCGCCCCCACAATCATGGGAATGAAGGATTTGCCCGACAGCCCAAAGCGCCGCAGCAGCCGGTCCATGATGAAGGCCACACGGGACATGTAGCCGCAATCCTCCAGGAAGGCCAGGAAGAGGAAGACCAGGAGAATCTGGGGGACAAAGCCCAGGACGGTCCCCACGCCGCCGATGGCGGCGTCCATGACCAGGCTCCGGGCAATCTCCCCTGCGCCCAGGCGGTCCAGCAGCCTGCTGGCCAACGCCGGGATTCCGGGAACCCAGCCACGGAATTCCCAGGGCTGGGGCGGCCCCCTGCGCTCCAGGAGAAGCCGCGCCTCCTGGCGTGCCTTTTCCGTCACGGGGCGCACCTCCGCGCCGCCATCCTCGCCTTCGGGGGCGGGCAGGCAGGCGAGTCCAGCCAGGCCATGGTCCTGGAGGAAATGGGGGTAGGCCTGGGGAGGCATCTCCGCAGGGCTGTCGTAGCGGAGGAAGCGGGCAATGGCCAGGAGGGTGTCTTCCGGGGAAAGGGGCATGGCGGCGGAAGGGGGCGTGGTGGCGGAAGGACCTGTGGCCTGGGTCGTGGGCCGGAGGGCGGCGGGGGCGCCGGCGCCCTGGCGCAAGGCCTCGAACTCCTCCGGGGAGAGGGGATGGGCCAGGTAGGCCGCCTCCTGGTACTCCCTTTGCTCCAGGAGGAAGGCCCGTTGGCATTGGGG
Source organism: Lentisphaeria bacterium (assembly GCA_016302725.1). Taxonomy (GTDB): domain Bacteria; phylum Verrucomicrobiota; class Lentisphaeria; order Oligosphaerales; family Oligosphaeraceae; genus UBA1724. The sequence goes on along the minus strand of JAEDNB010000121.1, from coordinate 4,437 downwards.
AAGGAACCAGCCTTCGCCGAAGAGCCCGCTGTTCACCCATTGGGTGAGCCAGGCCCCCACGGTGGTGACGGAGATGTAGTACATTCCCCAGATGATCAAGGCGAAAAGGGGAAGGGCGAAGACCCGGCTGGTGACCACCAGGTCGATTTTGTCGGAGGTGGTCAGGCTTCCGCTGGCGTTCTTGTGCACCACCGCCCGGTCCAGGAACCTGGCAATGGAGGCATACCTCTGGTTGGTGATGATGCCGTCGGAGAGGTCGTCCAATTCCCGCTCGCAGTCCTGGATGTGCTTCTCCAGGTGTGCCATGACGTCGGCGGGCAGCCCCAGGCTGCCGATTACCTTCTCGTCCCGCTCGAAGACCTTCACCGCATACCAGCGCAGATGGCGCTCCTCCACCTTGTCCTGGATGGATTCCTCGATGTGGGCGATGGCGTGTTCCACACTGCCGCTATAGATATGGGGGCGTTCGCTGACCTGGCTCTGGCTTGCCTGGCGGATGGCCACCTCCTCCAGTTTCTCCAGTCCTTCCCCCGTGAGGGCGGAGATGGGCAGGACCGGGCAGCCCAGCTCCTGGGAGAGCAGTTCCGGGTCCAGTTTGTCCCCGTTCCGGTTGAAGAGGTCCATCATGTTGACGGCCACGACCATGGGGATGTTCAGCTCCAGGAGCTGGGTGGTCAGGTAGAGATTGCGCTCGATGTTCGTCGCGTCCACGATGTTGATGATGGCGTCGGGGCTTTCGTTCAGGAGATAGTTTCTGGTGACCACCTCGTCCTGGGAGTAGGGGGAGAGGGAGTAGGTGCCGGGGAGGTCCTGGAGGACCACCTCCTCGTGCCGCACCAGGCGCCCGTCTTTCTTCTCCACCGTGACGCCGGGCCAGTTTCCTACATACTGGTTGCTTCCCGTCAGGGCGTTGAAGAGGGTGGTCTTTCCGCAGTTCGGGTTGCCCGCCAGCCCGATATGAAGGATTCTGGACATGGGGCGCTACTCCACCTCGATGAGTTCCGCTTCCGATTTCCGCAGGGAGAGTTCGTATCCCCGCAGGGTGATTTCCAGCGGGTCCCCCAGGGGGGCGACCTTGCGCAGGGTGACCTTCACCCCCTTGGTCAGGCCCATGTCCAGCAGCCTGCGGCGGGTGGCCCCGGTGCTGTTCAGGCGCACCACCGACGCACTCTCGCCCACTTTCAAGTCCTTCAACGTCTTCATGCTCTTTTCCCCCAGGCTAAATGTAGATTTCCCGCGCCATGGAGGCCCCGATGGCCACCCGGGCGCCCCGGACCTTCAGGATGAGATCCCCATCCTGCTCGTTGACAATGGTGACCTTCGCGTTGATGACACACCCAAGGTCCGCCAAATGACGTCGGGTGCGCAAATCCCCCGATACTTTCAAGATGGTCACCGTCTGGCCAAAATGCGCTTCCGTAATGGGCTTCATGGTCTTTTTCCCTGGCAAGGGCTCCCGCCCGTGGAGGCATTCCACGGGAGCGGAGCCTAATGTAAGCCCTGCCGCCCAGCCCCAGGGCATGGGCGGATATTTTTCCTGTTTCCTGGGGGGCTTTGCGATATTCCCTCCGCCATAGGTTACGAATGGCTTTCCGGGGGGGGCGTCCTGTGCAGGGCTTCCAGGAGGGATTGGCAGCCCTGGAGGACATCCTGGTAGGTTTGCTCGAAGTTGTCGGTATACCAGGGGTCGGCGATATCCCGGGGGCGGGGGGACCAGTCCAGGAGGAGATGGATCCTGGGGTGCAGAGGGAGGGGCAGAAGCCTCCGCAGGTCCCCGCGGTTGGCCTCGTCCATGCCCACGAGGAGGTCGTAGGCCTGGGCCTCCCGGGGGGTGAGGAGCCAGGCCTTTCGCGGGGTGAAGGGGATTCCGTGCTGTCGGAGGAGGCGTCGGGTGCCCGGGTGGATGTCGCTTCCCAGCTCATCGGTGTGGAGGGCGGCGGAGTCGACGCGGAGGCCGGTCCATCCGGCCTGGCGCGCCAATTCCTTCATCACGAATTCCGCCATGGGACTCCGGCAGATATTTCCATGGCAGACGAAAAGCAGGTTCATGGGGGTGTCGTTGTTCCAATCCTGCCAGCGCTTTGCACAAGGCCGGCCATGCGGGGATGGGGGAGGGCGAAACAATTGGGTGGCCGGGAGGGAAGAATCGGGCTTTCCCCGTGGGGTCCCGTCCAGGCCAAGGAAATGCGCGCCTGTCGCCGCCTGGGGCGCATGGCCGGCCTTTGCAGGGCACTAGGCGTCGTAGTGGAGGACCACCATCTGGTGGCAGGTGAACTCCTCCACGGTGAAGGAGACCCGTCCCTTTTCATCGCACTGGAAGGGGAGCGGGGCGCCCTGGGGTTCCAGGGTGACGCTCTTCACGGGCTTCTCCGCCTGGAAGGAGACGGTGGTGTTCCGGAGGGGCGCCAGTTCCTCGATGACGATGCCGTTGCCCCAGAGCGCCACGCCGTTGATGGTCTTGTCCCCTCCACGGGGAATGACGTTGGCGTTGAGCAGGTGGACGATGGTCCGCGCCTTTTCGGGCTGTTCCATCACATTGACCCGCGCGGTGGAGGGCAGGTTGCAGAGCAGCCGGGGTTCCCCTCCCAGGGCCAGGCGCACCACCTTGCGGAGATACTGGGCGACGGGCACGCAACCCCATCCCTTGTAGATGGTGAAGGCGGGATGGGCGAGATAGGTGACCTGGGGGGTGGAGACGCCCAGGGCGAAGCCGCTGGGGTCGGGGCGGTAGGGAGTGTGCTGGTGGGAGCAGAAGTGGTCGTGGTCGGTCCGGTTGAAATAGGGGTCGTAGACATCCCCCAGGGAGCGTCCGGTGGTGGGCACCAGGCGCTGGCTGGGGAAGTACATCACCATGGGGGAGTCCACGTCGGTCCCCTGGAGTTCCGGGATGGGCAGCATGTAGTCCACCTTGTAGGGGCTTTCCCCCTGGAGTTTGGCTCCCAGGTCGAAGAGGGGCTGTCCCTTTTCATCCAGGCCGCTCCTGCCGGTGAGGAGGAGGTGTCCGCCCTGGTCCAGGTATTCCTGGAGGCGTTTCTGGAGGGCGGGGGGGATGGCGATGTCGTCGGGGAGGATGATGAGGCGGTATTTCCGGAAATCCATCTCCGTGTCGATGATGTCGAAGAGGAAATGGCCTTCCAGGAGGATGCGTCCCGCCCCGATGTCGCCGTGGATTTCCCGGTCTGCGCTGCCTTCCACGGCGGCCTTGGCCAGGATGGCGATGTCGGCCACGTTGTGGACATTTCCGCACCAGGGCTCCTTCTGCTCCACCTCCTGGTAGGCGCGGCCAATCAGGCGGTAGGTGGATTCATCCAGTTTCCCGCAGGGATGGAGCTGGTCTCCGATGCTGCACTTTGCGCCGAAGGCCAGCATGGCGGCGCACTCGTAGCGGAGGGCGTTGGGGTTCTTGTAGCCGCCGAACTCCCCCCAGCTGGTGTGGAACTTGCCGGTCATGCCCAGGAAATCAAAGGGGAGGTTGCCCACGTACTTGGCGGAGAGGGCGAAATGGTCGTAGCCCCAGCCGCCCGTGGGCAGGGACTCCAGTTCCAGGTGGGAGAAGTAGTTTTCCAGGAGCTGCCGCTTGCCGGGGGTGACGTGGCCGGAGTTGTGGAAGATGGGCATGTCGGGGTCCATCTCCTTGACGGCGGCGGTGGTGAGCTTGTAGTAGCGCTCCAGTCCCTCCTGGGCGATTTGGAGAAGATGGTCGGGGTTGTGGGGGTCCAGGCCCTTTTCCCGGAGGCGCTTCATGCAGTGTTCGCAGGCGCAGGGAGCCTGGTGGATGATGTCCAGGAAGATGCCGTCGCAGTTGGGGAATTGGCGGAGGACCTCCTGGATTTCCTTGCAGAGATGCTCCACATAGGGGGAGTTGAAGCAGGCCTTGTGGAAGCCGGGATCCAGGTTGCTCTGGGCCACGGGGGTCATGGTCTTCAGGTCCACATGGATGGCCAGCCACTCCGGATGCTCCGCCAGCATGGCGTCGTCCAGCCCCGCAGAGAGATAGATGGGGGCGTTGACGTTGATTTCCTTGCAGGCGTCGAACTGTGCCCGGAGGAGGTCGAAGGAGAGGCCGGGGTGGCGGTGTCCCACTTCGGTGTTGTTGTAGTGCCAGCCATGGTGGCATTTGGCGAAGAGGGTGATGGAGTCCACGTGGGCTTCCTGGAGGGTTTTCTGCCACTCCCCCTTTTGGAAACGTGTCCCGATGCCGGGGATTTGGCCGGAGGTGTGGAAGTCCAGGTGGACCTGGCGGAAGCGGAGGGCGTGCTTTTTCATGGGAAGGGGGGGCCGGAAGGGAAAGGGAAGGTCTAGGGGGTGTTATTGCTGTGTTGGGGGATTGACGTGGGGAGGGCCAGGGGGGCTACTCCTCCTTTGCCATGGCCTTGTCCACGATGGCGCAGATGCAGCAGTCGGACCAGACGTTTTCCCCGGTTTCCACCATGTCGA
>JAEDNB010000001.1 GCA_016302725.1 Lentisphaeria bacterium | reverse complement strand
AGGGGCAGGGTTCGTTGCGCCCCACCTTGGGGCGGTCCCGGGTGATGGGGGGCAGGGCCTTGAGGGTGGTGGGCTCCTCCTCCTTCTGGGCGATGGAGGCGTAGTTCACCAGGCGGTCCAGTTCGGCGGGCAGGGGCCCGTAGCCTCCCATGTAGTTCCCGGTGAGCATGGCCTTGATGCGCTGCCGCCCCAAGTCGAAGAAATTCTGGAGATTCTTCTCGGCCAGGCGGTCGGAAAGGAGGGCGGCGTGGGCCTTGTAGAAGGCGAAGACCTGGGGCTTCAGCTGGTCCCCCCCCACCGCCACCGCGTTGATGACCAGGGCCATCGCCATCTCAAAGTCCACCTTCCGCTCCGGCAACCCCGTGAGCAGGCGGCGAATGCACTCCAGGAAGGCGGAGTCGGAATCCCGGCGGGCAATCCAACGGCAGGAAAGGGTCAGCAGCAACTGCTCGGAAACCACCTGGCATACCGATTCATCCAGCAACGCCTCCATCAACGCCGGAACCCCATCCTCCGGGGACAGGATTCCCAGCAGACGGGAGATCTCGCTGGACAGCCAGTCCTCCCGGGCCACATTCTCCCCAAACTCCGGGGACAGCAGAATCCGCAGCACCAGCGGATAGACCTGGGGGCAGGGAGCCATCCCCGCCAGCAGGAACGCCCGGGAAAGCAGCCGCCGCTCCTGGGCGTCGGCCAGGCGCTTCGGTTGCTCCGCGAGTCCCTCCAGCGCCTCCTGGAGAAGGGGGGGGAGGTCCGCCGGCTGCTCCTTCAGGAGTTCCTGGAAGGCAGGCTGCAGGGCTTCAATGGTCTCCGCACTGCGGAAGAGGGCAAGGCGTTCAGTATTGTCCATGGAAAAGAGGAAGGGGAAAGGAAGGGCAAGGGAAGAGGGGGCTACAGTTCCTCGGGATAGCAGGAGCGCATGATGCCCGTCTCCAGGCCACGGATGGTGGCCAGGCCCCGCATCCGCCCAATCCCGCCGTAGCCGGGGTTGGGATTGGCGGGCTTCAGGAGGTCGTCCATGATGTCCGCCCCATGGTCGGGGCGCACCGGCAGGCGCCAGTCCTCACGGCCCTCCTTCCGCCGGCGGATCTGCTCCTCGCAGATGGCCTTCACCAGCTCGTACATGTCCACCCGTCCGCCCAGGTGGTCCGCCTCATAGAAGTCGCCGTTGGGTTCCACCTGGGTGCTGCGGAGGTGCACAAAGCCCACCCGGGAGGCGCAGGACTTGAACATCTTCACCACGTCGTTGTCGGTCCGTGCGCTGAAACTGCCGGCGCAGAAGCAGACCCCGTTGGCGGGGCTGTCCACCATCTTCAGCAGGGCGGCGATGTCGTCGATGGTGCTGAAGATCCGGGGGAGGCCCAGGATGGAGCGGGGCGGGTCGTCGGGATGGATGACCAGGCGGCATCCGCACTCCTCGGCCACAGGCACCACCTGGCTGAGGAAATTGTAGAGGTTCTCCGCCAGGCGCTCCCGGGTGAAGCCCTCGTATTTGGCCAGCATGGCCTGGATGTCCTCCAGGGTGACGCCCTTGAAGCCGGGGAAATTGTCGATGATGGAGCGTCGGAGGACAAAGCGCTCGTGGTCGGTCATGGAGCGGTATTTTTCCTCGGCGGCCTTCACCTCCTCCGGCGTGTAGTCATCCTCCGCTCCCATGCGTCGGAGGATGAAGAGTTCAAAGACCGCGAATTCCAGCCGGTTGAAATAGAGGACGGTGGAGCCGTCGGGGAGGCGGTGGTGCAAGTCGGTGCGCACCCAGTCCAGCACCGGCATGAAATTGTAGGTGATGACCTTGGGGCCGACCTTGCCCAGGTTGCGGATGGACTGCTTGTAGAGTTCGATGTAGCGGCGGCAGGAACGGCCGCCCGTCTTGATGTCCTCATGGACCGGCAGGCTCTCCACCACACTCCAGGTCAGGCCGGCATCCTCGATCATCTTCTTGCGCTCCAGGATGGCGTCCTGGGTCCACAGCACCCCGTAGGGGATGTAGTGGAGGGAGGAGACAATGCCGGTGGCGCCCGTCTGGGGGATGTGTGCCAGGGGCACGGGATCCTCGGGGCCATACCAGCGGAAGGTGGGTTCCATGAACATGGGTCGGGTTCTCCTTGGGAAAAAGCCAGGGAAGGGAAGGGGGTAAGGAGAGAGGAAAGGAAAGGGCAGGGGCTAGCGGTCCACCCGGACACTGCCGCCCTGCATGAGTTTCTCCACCTCGGGAAGGGTGGCCATGGAGGTGTCCCCTGGAGTGGTCATGGCCAGGGCCCCGTGGGCGGCCCCGCAATTGACGGCCTTGCCCAGGTCGCCATAGGCCATGAGGCCGTAGATGAGTCCGGAGGCGAAGCTGTCTCCGCCGCCCACCCGGTCCAGAATCTCCAGGCCGTCCCGCTGGGTGGCCTGGGCGAAGAGGCCATCGCTCCAGGCGATGGCCCCCCAGTCGTTGACGGTGGCGGTGCGCACCTGGCGCAGGGTGGTGGCGGCCACCTTGAAATTGGGATATTGCTTCACCACCTGCCGGATCATCTTCTTGAAGGACTCCACGGGGAGGCTCTTCAGGCCAGGGTCGGTCCCCTCCACCTGGAAGCCCAGGGCGGCGGTGAAATCCTCCTCGTTGCCAATCATCACGTCCACATAGGGCGCAATCTCCCGGTTCACCTGGCAGGCGCGCTCCTGCCCCCCGATGCTCTTCCAAAGGGAGGGACGGTAGTTCAGGTCGTAGCTGGTGACGGTGCCATGCTTCTTGGCGGCCTTGAGGGCCTCGATGACCACGCCGGGGGTGGTGTCGGAAAGGGCGGCGAAGATGCCGCCCGTGTGGAAATGCCGCACCCCCAGGGTGCCAAAGATGTATTCCCAGTCGATGTCGCCCTCCTTCAACTGGGAGACCGCCGTGTTGCCCCGGTCGGAGCAGCCCTTGGCCCCCCGGATGCCAAAGCCACGCTCCGTGAAATTGAGGCCATTGCGCACGGTCCGCCCAATGCCGTCATAGGGCATCCAACGGATGAGGGAGACATCCACCCCGCCCTGCAAGATGAAATCCTCCACCAGACGCCCCACGGGATTGTCGGCAAAGGCGGTCACCACGGCGGCGCGCAGCCCAAAGCAACGGCGCAACCCCCGGGCCACATTGTACTCGCCACCCCCCTCCCAGGCCCGGAAACTCCGGGCGGTGTGGATGCGGCCTTCGCCGGGATCCAGGCGCAACATGACTTCACCCAGGCTCAACACATCGTAACGGCACTGGTCGGCGGGTTTGTAAAGGGGCAGGGACATGGTATCCGTCTCCTACGGCTGTCAAATAAACGGAAGAAAAACCAGGCTGGGAATTGGTTGGAGCCGCACAAGGGGCCGGGAACGGCCCCCCTCACGCCTCCAGGGAACGGATGAGGGCGGCGGCGGAAAGGACGTTCTGGCGGATGAGGTCCCACTTGCCGGCCGCCATGTCGTCCGCCTTGGCCAGCCAAGTGCCCCCCACCGCCACAACCTCCTTGGCGGAAAGGTAGGCGGGGGCGTTGGCCGTGGTGACCCCGCCCGTGGGCATGAAACGAATGCCCAGGTGCTTGTAGGGGGCGGACATGGCCTTCAGCAACGCCAGCCCGCCAGCCGCCTCCGCAGGGAAGAATTTCATGGTCACACAGCCCAGGGAATAGGCCGCCTCAATCTCCGTGGGGGTGCATACCCCCGGCGCAAAGGGAAACCCCTTCTCCGCAGAAGCCCGCACAACCTCCGGATTCAACCCAGGGGCCACCGCAAACTCCGCCCCCGCATCCACCGCACGGGACAACTGCTCCACGCTCAACACCGTCCCCGCACCCAGGCAAAGCTCCGGATACGCCTTCCGCATGGCACGGATGGCACCCTCCGCCGCCTCCGTCCGAAAGGTGACCTCCGCCGCGCAAAGCCCCCCCTCCACCAAAATCTCCCCCAGGCGCAACGACTCCTCCGCAGAGTGAAAGGACAACACCGGTATGATCCGCACACGGGACAGCTTCTCTGCCAATTCCTGACTCAAGACTCGGAAGGACATCGCTTCAACTCCTCAAAAACAGGGAAAATACGGAAAACAGGGGACGTTGGGGCATTCCCTTGGACAAATTTGAACCAGGGACTAAATGTAATCCACCGCCCACGGTTCGTGATACTGACACGGGGGGAAACGCGGAGACTACACTACACTACGCTATGCTCTCGGGGTCGACGCCGGCGGGGAGCATGCTTCGGAAGGTTTCCCGTGTGATAAGGTTTTGGTCGAAGAGGTTGCGGAGTGCCTTGGCCAGGGTAATCATGCCGTATTTGGCGGAGGTTTCCAGGAGTGAGGGGATTTGGTGTGTCTTGCTTTCCCGGATGAGTGCCCTGACGGCGGTGGTTCCCACGAGGATTTCGAAGGCGGCGATTCGTCCTCCGCTGCGGGAGTTTTTCGGCATGAGCCTTTGGGAGACGATGCATTCCAGGGAGGCGGCAAGTTGTGTGCGGATTTGTCCCTGTTGGTCAGCGGGGAAGACATCGATGATTCGGTCGACGGCCTGGCAGACATCGTTGGTATGCAGGGTGGCGAAGACCAGGTGTCCGGTTTCGGCGGCGGTGAGTGCGGCGGCGATGGTTTCGGGGTCCCTCATTTCGCCGATGAGGATGACGTCGGGGTCTTCCCGGAGGACATATTTCAGGGCATTGGCGAAGGAGTGCGTATCCTCGCCCACCTCCCGTTGTTCCACCAGGGCCATTCCGTGGGGATGGACGAATTCGATGGGGTCTTCGATGGTGATGATATGGCAGGGCCGGCGTTGGTTGATCAGGTTGATCAAGGCGGCGAGGGTGGTGGACTTTCCGTGTCCGGTGGGGCCGGTGACGAGGACCAGTCCCTGGTGTTTCGTGGTAATCTGGACCAGGGCTGGGGGGAGCCCCAGGGACTCGGGCCGTGGGATGTTCATGGGAATCAGGCGGAAGGCGACGGAGACCCTTCCCTTTTGGTAGAATCCGTTGACGCGGAAGCGGCATTCCGCGGTGTCGCCCTCCCCTCCCACTCCGGTGATGGAGAGGGCGAAGTCGATTTCCCGGGTGGTTTCGAAGTGGACTCTGCGGGAGGGGGAGAGGACGCTGAAGAGGAGTTCCCGGGTATCGGCGGGGGAGAGATTGGGCAGTTCGAAGGGTTGCAGGACGCCGTCCAGCCGGATGGTGGGGGGGGCTCCCACGCTCAGGAGGAGGTCGCTGGCGCCGTAGGAGATGGCATCCCGGAGGAGTCGTTTGAGATTGAATCCGTTGACGGTGGTTTCGTCCTCCATGGTTTGCCGGAAGGTATCGGCTCCCACCTCCATGCCTTGGAGCATGAGGGTGAGTTCATTGGGGTTGGTGGCGGCGGCCAGGGCGGTTTCCCGGGTCACGCTGCCCCGTTGGACGAGTTCCAGGAGGGAGTGCTGGAAATCCACCATTCCCAGGGAGGAGTTTTCCCGGATGATTTGCCCCAGTTCCTGGAGTTGGCGTCTTGCCACCATCCTTTTCGCCAGGGGGGTGGCCACCAGGATTTCGAAGGCGGGCACCCTTCCCTTTCCGTCGGCGGTGGGGAGGAGCCTTTGGGAGACGATGCCCTGGAGGGCCAGGGAGAAATCCTGTGCCACCTGTTCCCGCAGTCCCTCGGGGAAATAGTTGAGGAGCCGTTCCAGGGTCTGCTCCACGTCCACGGTGTGGACGGTGGCCACCACCAGGTGTCCGGTCATGGCGGCGCCGATGGCGGTCTGGATGGTCTCGAAATCCCGCAATTCCCCCAGGAAGATCACATCCGGGTTCTGGCGCACCACATGGCGCAGCGCCTGCTGGAAATCCCGGGAATCCCCCCCGATCTCCCGCTGGGTGACCACCGACATGGCGTCCTGGTGGACGAATTCAATGGGGTCCTCCAGGGTGACGATATGCTTGGAGAAGTGGCCGTTGATCCAGTTGAGCATGGCGGCCATGGTGGTGCTTTTTCCCGAGCCCGTGGCGCCGGTGACCAGAAGCAGCCCGCGGGGGGACTCCGCCAGTTGCCGGACCACGTCGGGGATGTGGAGGTTTTCGAAGGAGAGGGCCCCGGAAGGCACCTGGCGCACCACCAGAGCCGGGACCCCCATGCGGAAGGAGAGGTTCAGCCGATAGCGGCGGGGGGAACCCAGCTGGGAGCCCAGGTCCAGGTCCCGCTCCTCCTGAAGGCGCTCCCAGGTCCCCGGGGGAAGCCATCCCTGGACAAACTCCCGGACCTCCTCCCAGGTCAACGGCCCCTCCCCCGGGATGGTCTCCACGCGGCCGCGGCAGCGCCGGCTGGGGGGGCGCTCCACGCTGAGGAACAAGTCGCTGGCCCCCCAGGCTTCCATCTGGAGGCAGAATTCCCGAAGACGATTCTCTTTCATCATGGCAGACAGTCTCCTCTTGGTTCACGCCTCGCCTTGCCCGACGGCGCCCCTCCTCCCGGCGGCGCCGCCCCCCTGCGCCCTGCCCTGCCCTGCGGGAAAGCGCGGGGGCATGGCGGCGGGAGGGGTCACGGCCTGGCGGCGGCCTGGCGGTAGTGTTGCCGGAAGAATTGGATCCATCCCCGCCGGAGGGTGGCCTCCTCCTGGGGGGATTCCAGGGTGCGGGTCGCCTGCGCGGCCTCCCGGTAGGGGAAGGGGAGTTGCCGGAAGGCTTCGGCGGCCTCCGGGGAGATGGCCTCCAGCCCCCCCTGTTCCAGGATTTTCCCCCAGGCCTCCCGCAGTTCCGGGCCGCAATCGATGAGCATCACCTTCACCAGGACCCGGATGGCGCTGAAGAGCCGCCCCGTCCAGTCGCCCCGGTATCGGAAATGTTCCGCCAGTTCGAAGGGGCGTTCCTCCCCGAAGACCGTCCCCACCAGTTCGGCGCCCTCGTACATGTCCCGTCGGACGGGGAGGCGGTAGAGGGTATAGTCCCTGGGGCCGCCGGGAGTGCCGGCGCGTTTTCCCCAGAGCCTCTGGGCCTGGGGGGAGAGGAGGAAATCCACGAACTCCTCCGCCAGTTCCCGATGGGGGGCGCCCCGGAGGATGGCGACGGGGTCGGCGGAGACCGTGGAGGCGGCGGCGGGGGTCCGGAAGGCGATGGTCTCCCGCCCCAGTTGGGAGCGTTCCCATTCCGCCTGGGCCCTTCCGTAGAAGTCGATGCACATGCCGGCGGCGATTTGCCCCGTGGCGGCGTCCACGGGGACCTTGCTGGCGGAGAAGGTGAGATAGGCGGCGTTTCCCCCCAGTTTCTTGAGGAGGGTCATGGCGGCGCCCCAGGCCTCCTCCAGTTCCTGGGGGGTGGGGGCCAGGCTTTCCGCGGGGAGTCCGGGGTACCGGGCGGCGAGGGTTTCCTGCATCTCCTTTTGGATGAGCATTTCGAAGCATTTGGTGATGGAGCCGGACTGGGAGGGGTCCGCCAGGCCCACCGCGCGATAGAGCCGGGGGTCCGCCAGGTCGCTCCACCGGGCCCCGAAATCCTGGATTTCCTCCGGCGAGAAGCCGGCCTGGGCCAGCCGGTCCCGGTTGAAGACGATGCCGAAGGTGGCGAAGCACACCGCATAGTAGCAGTCGTGGGGGTCATACCAGATTTCCCCGCCTCCCCCGGGGGAGAGGATGGGCTCCTCCCCCGCAAACCACTCCGGATGGCGCTCCCGCACCCCCGCCGGAACCAGCAGCCCGCTGCGGCGAAGCCCCTCGTGGTCATACTGCCCGCCCCCCAGGAAGACATCCACATCCACCCCCACCTGGCTCTCCCGGAGCCAATGCCAGGCCCGGGCCAGGCCCTCCTCCTCCGGACAAGCCCCGCCGAACATCGCCGCCGACAGCTCCTCGCTCCAGGGGACGCACGCCCCGTCCCCCTGGCTGCTCCAGGCATGCCGCGCATTGGCCTGGAAGGTGCTCCGCAGGAAGCGCACAATCTCCGAGGTGCCCCCGGGCGTCCGCCAGTCGATGGAGACCTCCTCCCCCCCATGGCGGGAGGCATAATACTCCCGGAAGGCCAGTTCCGTCTCGTGGCGCAGGGCCTCGTTGTTCGCCGTAATCACCACCAGGCGGCGGGAAGAAGCCCCCAGGGACGGCGCATCCCCCCGCCGGAGAAGCAGCGGCAGCGCGATGATGGCGCCTAATGTCAGGGTCGTCCAAAGGAAGGAGCGCATGGCAGGTCAGGAGACGCAAAGGGACAGGAGGGAAGGCAACGCGGAAAGGGGGAGGCGCTCCGCCCTACCCTGCCCAGGCCGCGCCTCCACGGCGGAGGCGCCCGGCCCGTCGCCTACAGGGCGAGCCCGCACTGGGCCGCCGCCTGGCGGAGCCGGCTGATGAGCTGGGTGCAGTTCCCAATCCGGTTCATTCTCCGGTAGATGGTGCACTCCCGGATGACCTCGGCCAGGGGACGGCAGGAGGCGGGCAGCTCGGGAATGTCGGCGACGGCGGGCAGGGTGTTCTTTTCCAGGTCGGAGGCCGCGTCGTGGCGGAACTGGCGGCTCTTCGCCTCCTCGGGGGACTGGATGAGAATCCTCCCGCCAAAGAGGACATTGAAGGTGATTCCCAGGGCAAAGATGTCGGTGTCGTCCCCCAGGGGGCGGCAGGAGATTTGCTCGGGGGAGAAATAGCCCGCCGTCCCCGCCACGGTGCGGCTCTGGAAGCCGGAGGGGACGGAGATGCCGAAGTCGATGAGGCGGATCCTTCCCTGGCGGTCCAGCATGAAGTTGCTGGGCTTGATGTCCAGGTGGATGAAGCGCCGCAGATGGAGTACGGAGATGGCCTGGGCCATGCGGATGCAGAGTTTGACCTTGTCGGTCAGGGTCAGGACGGAGAGGAGGCGGCGGTCGGAGAGGTCCACCCCGTTGATTCGCTCCATAAGGAGGTCCCATCCCAGTTCCAGGCCCAGCCGGCTGACCCGGCGCAAGGAGTAGAACTGCACGGGAATGGGCTGGCCCGCATCCTCCTGGAAATTCTGGCCCACGTTCCACTCGTTGGTGAGATGGCGGACCTTCGTGGGATAGGCCACTCCGCTGCTGAGCCGGCCCACGTCCTTCCGGGTGCGCACGTCCCCCAGCCAGTGGTCCTTCCAGTTCCGGATGGATTTCACCAGGAAGTTATATCCGTCGGCGTAGCCCTGGTAGAGGATGCTCTCCGCCCCCCGGGCCAACTGGGAGCCAATGGTATAGGCGCCCCCCGCACGCAACTTCGCCATCACCAACGCACTCTCCTCCGGGGAAAGGATGTTCAATGTCTCCGGCAGACGGGAACGCAGATGGGTCAACACCCCGTCGCTCAAGGGGGAAAGCTCCTGGACGGGAGGGGCATTGCGGCGGGACAACGCCCCAGGCCCGGAAAAAGCCGCCGCAACCGCAGGAGCGGGCGCCGCGGGGGAGGGAGTGGGCGCTGGCGCTGGCGCGGGGGCGGGAGCAGTGGGCCGTTCAGGGCGGGTTTCCTCCAGGGAAGCCCTCTGGGTGGCGGGACGGACCGCCTCCCCTTTCCGCTTCTTCTCCTCCCTCGCCTGGATGGACTCCGGGGAAGGCATTGCCCCCCGTGTGCCGCCCTTCCCGGACAAGATGCCGTCCAGGGGCGGGGCAGGGCGGGGGGGGGCAGGATTCACAGTGGGGGAGGAGGGAGTCTTTTCCCTCCTCAACTCTTCGGAGGAGAGGTATTTCCTCCCCTCGGGCAGGGCGGGGGCGCCTTTGGCGCGGCCCAGTTCTTCGTCATTCAGGTATCGCTTGGCGGACACGGTTCTCTTGGCGTCCCCAAAAGGGGATTTCGCCAATCCTCAAAAAGTAAGTTCAAAAAACAAGGTCCCCCGCTGTCTCCGGGGGGAGAAGGGGAGTCCCTCCCCAGGCAAGCAGCCCGGGAGGGAATGGCCCCTGCAAAAGAGGGGCAGGGGAAAATGAACCGCACTCCGGCAGGGAGGGAATACGCCCCGGCGGGAGGCAATTCCATCCCCCAGGCGCCCCAAGGCGGCAAAAAGCCTGGGGCGCCCCGCCTGGAGTGCCACAGGGCGCTAGATCTTGTGGATGCGCTTCAGCAGCGCCACAATGTCGTCCTGCCCATTGGCCTTCACCTTCCTGGCCTCCTCGTCCATGTTCACCTCCAGGGGTTCCAGTTGGACGAATTGGTTGATGGTCTTCTTGACCTTGGTCTGGGCATGCTCGTCCGCCACGGTGTTGAAGTCATGGACCAGTTCCGCGGGCTTCCGGCTGTATAGCTGGGCCACGGTCACCCGGGGCGCGGTGAGGGCGGGATTCTCCGCCACGCTGTAGATGGGCTTCACTCCCTGGCGGTTGAAGAACTCCACCAGGTTGTAGAAGGCCGTCTGGTCGCCCCCGGCGGGGATTTCCATGAGGAAGAGGGCCTCGATGGACTGTTCGGCGGGGAGGAGCAGGGGATTGCCGTGTTCCTGCAGCTGCCGTCCAAACTCCTGCATGGGGTCGTAGGTGAAGGAGGTGAAGTGGTTGAAGTAGGGCTTGGAAAGGAAGAGGTCGAAATCCTCCTGGTCCACATGCCCGTCCACCAGGCGCAGCTCCGCGTTTTTCCGGGGAATGTCGAAGAAATCCCGCAGGGAATCCACAATCATCTGGTTGAAATGGTCCTCGGGAATCCGGTTCTCGAACTTGAGGCGGTTGGTGAACATGAAGATGTTCCCCGTGTTCCCGCTGTCAATGGCCGGCGCCACGGAGTCGTTCAGGAACATGGAGGTGTTCTCCACAAACTCGGCTGACTCCAGCCGGGCATAGGGCAAGACCAGCGCGAAAAGGGTCTTCTCCTCCACCGGAATCCGCTCCTGGCGACCCACCAGGTAGCGCATCACCCCCTTGGTTATCCCATTGCCCGTGCCACCCCCCGTGGCCGCAATCACCAGAGCCCCGCGGATCCGGCTCTCCAACTCCCGGCTCACCGAAGCATAGGCCTCGTTCCCCAACTCCGGGTCCATCCGGCACCCGCGGTAGGCACCACTGCCCCCGCGCAACACCGCCTGGATCTTCTCCCGGGCGCATACCTTCCCCAACTCCACCTCGCTGACGTTCACCACCACGGAATCCTGATCCAGCTTGGTCGCAATCTTGCTCCCAGCCCCGCCAATGCCAATGATTCTCTGCATCCTAACAGGTCTCCTCTAGAAAATGGGACTTCTTCGATTGAAAACGACCGCTCTCCGCCAATTTCGCCAACGCCTGGCCACCAAAGTTCGTCAGGTAGATGTTCTTCCGGTTCCGCTCATCCTTCACGTCTATCAGGCATAGCAAGTGCATCGCCTCCACCACCGCTACCGCCGTCTGCTTCGTCCGCGTTATCCCCCCCGCCTTCAAGTCGTCAAAACAGTTGGTGATGTTGTATTTCCTGTTCCGGTCCGCACTCATGGCCGCCCAGAGCAACACAAGAAAATGCTCCTCCCCCAGACGCTCCAGCTGCTGCATGAACAACTCCGATTGACCAGACATCACTCAATTCCTCCTAAAACGACCCAAACGGAAAACCGCCACTCCCACACAAAAAAACCTATCCTTCAAAAAAATCTTCCCGCAAAAAACCTCTCTCTCTGAAATATCCAAAAAATGGTAATGCCAACAGGACAAATCCACAGACGACAGATCAACACCACGCCCATACCCACAAACCGGACAAGAATCTTGCCCCCGGGCTTCCGAAACAGAAGAGGTGGACAGGGCTGAACAGAAACATACTATACTCTAATTTCCAGTTTCGCCACACACAACAACACCTTTTTCCCCATGCCCCCCAACAAGAAAGGATGAAATAGTAAACAGAAATATAGTGTAGTCTAGTTAGATGTAGAAAAGTGAAGTGTAGCTCTGATTGGGAAGAGAAGGCCCCGACAGGGGTATGAGAAATGGAATTAACTTATTATACTACAATCTATTACGAATATTTTTCTGCTTCTTGCCCCTGCCTGCCAAAATAGGCGGAAACGGCTCGGGATTATATCTTGTATCCTCTTGGCTTTCAGTATATTGTTAGGTTATCATCACCCATGTTCACGTCATTATTCTATTATACTATAGTAAATCCCAATATTCTTCTCTGTTGAGAGTGAGTGGAGGTGGAAGAAATTCCGGAGGAGGGGTCAGGAGGCTGGATGGCGTGTGTCTTGTATAGATTTATATAGAATATATTGAGGAGCGAAGCGGAAAGAACTCGCAATCCTCCTGGCAACAAAACATAGGAACTTCATTTCCATGGATTTAGAGAAACTAGGCCTGCACGGCAAGAGCATTTTGCGTTTATTGGACTTGACGGACGAGCAGATGCTTGGCCTGGTATCGCTGGCGGCGGAGCTGAAGGCGAGGAAGAAATCGGGGGCGAACCTGAAGGATGCGTTGTTGTATCGGAAGAACATCGCCCTCATTTTCCAGAAGAGTTCCACGCGCACCCACTGCGCCACGGTGTGCGGCGTCCACGACGAAGGGGGCTACACCGAATACCTGAATGCCCACGACCTGCACTTTGGGAAGAAGGAATCCGTGAAGGACTCCGCCCGGGTCCTGGGGAGGATGTTTGACGGAATCATGTTCCGGGGTTTTTCCCAGAAGGTGGTGGAGGATTTGGCCACCTACAGCGGCATTCCCGTGTGGAACGGACTTACGGACGAGTGGCATCCCTCCCAGGTGCTGGCGGATTTCCTCACCATCCAGGAGCATCTGGGCGCCTTGAAGGGGCTTAAGATGGCCTATGTGGGGGATGGGCGCAACAACGTGGCCAGCTCCCTCATGGTGGGCTGCGCCAAGGCGGGGATGGACTTTGTGGATGTCTGCCCCCCCGAACTCTCCCCCAGCGAGGAAATCCTGGACCTGGCCCGGGAGTGCGCCAAGCGGAATGGGTGCAGCATCCAGGTCTCCCACGACCCCGTGGAGGGGGTCCGGGGCGCCAACATCCTCTATACGGACGTGTGGGTCTCCATGGGGGAGGAAGCCCTCTTCCAGCAGCGCCTGGCCCTCCTGCGCCCCTTCCAAATCAACATGGACATGGTGCGCAACACCGGGAACCTGGAGTCCGGAAGAGTCATCTTCCTCCATTGCCTCCCCGCCTTCCATGACGCCAACACCGAGGTCTCCCGGGACTACGGCGCCATGGAGGTCACCGACGAGGTCTTCGAGGCCCCCTTCTCCAAGGTCTTCGACGAGGCGGAGAACCGCCTGCACACCATCAAGGCGATGATTGTGGCCTCCCTGGCCTAGGGAACGCCCCCTGCCCTGCCCCGCCCCCGGGGCGGGCGACTCCCCCTTCCCCGCATCTCCCCCGCCCCGGGGAGAGCCCGTTTCCCAGAGGACATCCACCCATTTCCAAGGAGAGAAAAGAACCATGACCCAGCGCAGAATGATGGAAGAACTGGAGTGGGAGGACTTCGAGCGCCTGCCCCTGGCCCAGCGCGCCCCCTATTTCAAGCAGTCCAGCGGACGCCCCTACCACTGCGTCATCGCCCAGCAATTCGACCGGGATTCCCTGGACAACCTTTGCGACCTGGCCACCCGCATCCGGCGCATCGCCAAAAGCAAGGTGGGCAGCGACTTCCTCTCCAGCCTAATGCGGAACAAGCGGGCCATGCTCTACTTCACCCAGCCCAGCACCCGCACCTTCCTCTCCTTCTTCTCCGCCTGCCAAATCCTGGGCTTCAGCCCGGCGGAAGTGCGAGACACCTCCATCTCCAGCGAAATGAAGGGGGAGACCAAGGAGGACACCATCCGCACCTTCAGCAGTTTCTTCGACCTTATCGTCATGCGCACCCCCGCCCAGGGATTCGCCGAAAAGATGGCCTGGATGATCTCCCGCACCGAACGCCCCGTCCCCATCATCAACGCCGGCAGCGGAAAGGACCAGCACCCCACCCAGGCACTCCTGGACATCTATACCCTCCAGCGCTCCTTCGAAAGGCAGGGCGGCATCGACGGAAAGACCGTCCTCTTCTGCGGAGACCTGGCACGGGGGCGCACCGTCCGCTCCCTCTCCGGCCTCCTCCAGCAATACCGCAACGTGAAGCAGATCTTCGCCGCCCCGGAGGCACTCCAAATCGGGGAGGACATCCTGGAGCAGCTCCGCGCCGCCGGCGTGGAATACGAGGTCACCCACGACTTCAAGGGAAAAATCCCCGAGGCCGACGCCGTCTACATGACCCGACTCCAGGACGAGTGGGACAGCAAGCCCGGCGAAAGCTCCCGGGGATACCGGCAGGAAGACTATTATTTCACCGGAGAGGACCTGAAACGGCTCTCCCCCAAGGGCGTCATCATGCACCCCCTCCCCCGGCGGCTGGAAATCTCCACCGACTGCGACGACGACACCAGGGCGGTCTACTGGCGGCAGGAACGCAACGGAATGTGGATCCGGGCGGCACTCATCGCCACCATCTTCTGCCGGGACCAGGAAATCACCCAGTACTACATGCTCAACAACCGATAACCCCAACACGGCGCCCCCGCCCCACGGGGCATGAGCCCCCCCATCCCGGCAGATGGAAACCCCGCCCTTTCCCACGGAACTCCGGAGCGTGGGCGTCTTCGCCCTCTCCAACGCCCCCCAGGCAGTCGCCCTGGCCCGGGGCTGCGAAGAGCTCTCCCGCGCCCTGGGGGGCCTGCCCGTCCACTGCGACTGCCAATGCGCGGGAGGCCCCCGACGCCTGGCGGGGACGGACGACTCCCGGCTGGCCCGCTTCCACGCCCTCCTGGAAGCCCCCGGACGGGAACTCCTGGTGGCCGCCAGGGGGGGCTTCGGGGTGACCCGCCTCCTGGACCAGGTGGACTTCCCCCTCCTCAAGGCCTCGGGAAAGACCCTCTGCGGATACAGCGACCTCTCCGCGCTCCTGGTGGCCGCCTGGGACAGGGGCTGCCGGCGGCTCATCCACGGCCCCATGGTCTGCTCCAGCTGGGCACGGGGGCCGGAAAGTCCGGGCTTCCCGCAGGAGAGGGACTCCTTCCTCCAGGCCTTGCAGGGGAAATGGGCCCTACAGCCCAAGGGACTGCCCTTGAAGACCCTGCGCCCGGGAACCGCCCGCGGCCCCGTCATCCCCGTGAACCTCACCATGCTGACCGCCCTGCTGGGCACCCCCTTCCAGCCACGCCTGCAGGGGACCATCCTCATCCTGGAGGACGTGAACGAACCCGCCCACGCCATTGATCGGATGCTGACGCAACTCCGCAGCGCCGGCCTCCTCAAGACCCTCGCCGGGGCAGTCTTCGGCCAATTCACCCAGGGCGAAGATTCAGAATATCTCCCCGAAATCCTCCAGGAGGCCGCCGCCTGGATCCCCGGCCCCGTGGTCGCCCAATACCCCCTGGGACACAGCCACCCCTCCCTGGCGTGCCCCCTGGGCATCCCCGCCACCCTCCACGCCCCCGCCCCGTAAAGCCCCGCCCCCGGCGGGAATCTGTGGTTCCGTCAAACGGGGTTATCTTAAGGCCTCTCCTGCCCATTTCCCGTGGCTCCGCCGCCCCCCCCTTTCCCCCTTGTCCTCCCTGAAGCGAAGATGAGACACCCCCTTTCCCTGCGCCTCCTGCGGGCGTTCCTCCTGCTGTCCCTGTGCGTCCCCCTCCTGGTCGCCGGAGATGCCGAATCCACCTCCACCAATCCCCTGGAGGATTTCCAGAATTTCTCGGAGACCCGGGCCTGGGTGCGCCAGGCGGAGGAGTGCCTGGACCGACAGGAGTTCAAAAAGGCCGCCAAGCTCTACGGAAAGGCCGCCAAGCTCCAAAAGGACGAAGCCAGGAAGGCGGAATTCCTCTATCTCCAGGCACAGACCCTCCTCCGGGCACGGAAACCCCACGCCGCCCTGGAAGCCTATGCCGCCCTCCTCCAGGACCACCTCTACCACATCCCCCTGGAACACGTCTTCCAGCAACTCCGGCAACTGGCCGACGATTTCCAAAACGGACAGGGCACGTTCCTGGGAATGGACGACCCCGTCACCGCCATCCAAATCTACAAGACCCTCATCCAATACCAGGGGGATGTGAAACGCTCCCTGGATGACCGCCTGACCCTGGCCGACATGCAAAAGGAGGAGGGACTGGTGGAGGACGCCGTCAATACCTACCAGGAGATCATCAAGGCCCTCCCCCAGGACCCCAATGCCCGATACGGACTGGCCAGGCTCCTGGACGACACCGCCGCCAAACGGGACGGGGACGGCACCATCGGCAAGGCCGCCGTCCGGGAGGCCCGGAGATTCCTGGAAATCGCCGGGGAGGACGACCCGCGCCGGGAGGATGCCCGCCGGATTGTCCAGGAGTGCCGGAACCGCGAAGCGGAACGCCTCTGGGAACGGGCCAACTTCTATCTCACCAAATACCACTACAAGCCCCAGGTGGCCAGAAGGTACCTGGTGGACCTCCAGCGGGACTACGACGACACCCCCGCCGGACGGCGCGCCAAACTCAAGTTGGCCGAACTCTTCCCGGAAAAGGAGGAGGCCGCCCCATGAAAACCAGACCCCTTGCCCTGCGGAGACCCCTCCTGGCCGCCACCCTCCTCCTGGCCGCCAACGCCCTCCTCCTGGCCTCCTGCACCACCTACCGGTGGGGAACGGATTTCCCCCGGGGACAGCGCACCATCGCCCTGGAACCCGTGGTCAACTTGAGCCAGGAAGAGGCCCTCTCCACCCTCCTCCGGGATACCCTGGCGGAACGCATCGCCCAGACCCCCGGACTCCGCCTGGCCCCGCCCATGGGCGAACCGGAACTCCGCCTGGCCGTGAAGGTCCTCCCCCTGGACCAGGGCAAGGCCGCCAGGGCACGCACCAGGAAATCCATCGCCAGCCACGACGACAGCGATTCCTACCAGACGGTCCTCTACCGCCTGACCATGTCCTGCGAATACACCGCCACCCCGGCCGACCCCGCCCTGCCCCCACGCGCGGGAAAGGTGGAAGTCACCGCTGACGTGCCCCTCCTCCAGGACCTGGCCCTCGCACAAAGGGCCGCCCTCCCCCAATTGGCACGGGACGCCGCCGCCCAAATCCTGGCCCTGGCCGCACAGCCGGAACCACCCCCCGCAAAGTAGCCCCCTGACCAGGAGACCCCCACGCCCGTGGCCCCAGACCTCCCCCCCCTCCGCATCGGACAAGGCTTCGACATCCATCCCCTCCAAAAGGGACGCCCCTTCCGACTGGGAGGACTCACCCTCCCCCATCCCCTCGCCCTGGGACCCTGCGGACACTCCGACGGAGACCCCCTCCTCCATGCCCTCATGGACGCCATCCTGGGCTCCGCCGCACTGGGAGACCTGGGCGCATGGTTCCCTGACCAGGACCCCCAATGGAAGGACGCCGACAGCGCCACCCTCCTCCAGACCCTCCTCCAGGATCCCCGGCTGAAGGGATGGAGGCTGGCCAACCTGGACGCCACGGTCTTCACACGACAGCCCAAAATGGCCCCCTTCCTCCTCCCCCTCCGCCGACGCCTGGCGGAACTCCTCCAGGCAGAGCCGGCACAAATCTCCCTCAAGGCAAAGAGCCTCAATGGAATGGGGGAGGTGGGACGGGGCGAGGCCCTGGCCGCACAGGTAACCCTCCTGGCACTCTGCCCCACACCCCCAGAAACAGGGCAGGGCAGGGCGAATGCCCCCTAAAAAAGATACCCACGCCCCCCCCCGAAATAACCGGACAGGGGGCGTACCCACCTCCCGAACCCCAAGGAATACCATGAGAAAATACACCAAGGAACACCAGTGGATCGAACTGCAGCAGGACGGCACCGCAAAGGTGGGCATCACCCAATACGCCGCCAATGAACTGGGGGAAATCACCTTCATCGAACTGCCCGCCATGGACAAATGCGTCCACGGAGGCGAACCCCTCTGCGTCGTGGAATCCGTCAAGGCCGCCAGCGATGTCTTCATGCCCGTCACCGGAACCGTCGCCGCCGTCAACTCCCCCCTGGAAAAAAACCCCGCCCCCCTCAACGACGACCCCGAGGGCGAAGGATGGATCTGCCTCCTGAAAGACCCCGACGCCAATGCCCTGGATTCCCTCCTCTCCCGGGAACAATACGACGCCTTCTGCCAATGACCCCCGCCCCGGCGGATGTGCGGAACTCCTTGAAATCCCGCCTTTTCCGCTTATATTAAGCGGCTCACCGATTCGGGACAGGATTTTTTTCTTCATCCATATCACACTCTTTTATAAGGAATTACGATCATGAAAATGACCTACCAGCCCCACAACAAGAGCCGGAAGCGCACCCATGGTTTCCGCAAGCGCATGTCCACGGCGGACGGACGCAAAATCCTGGCTCACCGCCGCAAGGTGGGGCGCAAGCGCCTGACCGTCTAACTAGACTTTCCCCATGTCCGCCATGGCCGGGGAAAGCGGCTGCCATCCTTCCGCAAAGGCATTCGGCCCGGACGCAAGGCTGCGCTGCCGCACCCAGCTTGACACAGTTCGCCAGGGGGGAAACAACCTCCCTGGACGCTACTGTGTCATTGTCGTTTTGAGGACGCCGCCGGACACTTCCTGCCGGACGGCGTTTTTGATTTCCCGCAAATTCGACCTCTCCGCCGTGGTGCGCAACCGCGCCCGCCGGCTACTGCGGGAATGCTGGCGCACCCTCTTCCCCTCCCTCTCCCCCTGCTGGGTGCTGATGATTCCCCGGCGGGGCATCAAGGGAGCCAAACTGGGCCAGGTGCTGCCAGAGGTCGCCAGGCTCCTCCGCAAAGGCGGGGTGCTCCCTCCCGCCGCCGCTGCCCTGGACAGGGCGGAGACGGCCCCATGAGCCGTCCCGCAGGGGAAGGGAAATCCCCTGGCGCCATCCCCCGGGAACCCCGGGAACCCGCCGCCCCCTCCCTGGCGGCCCGCGCCTGCCTCCTTCTCATCGGGGGATACCAGCGCTTCATCAGCCCCCTGAAGCCCTCCGTCTGCCGCTTCTCCCCCTCCTGCTCCCACTATGGAAGGGAAGCCTTCCGGCTCCACGGCTTCTGGAAGGGGCTCCGCCTTACCCTCTGGAGAATCCTCCGCTGCCACCCTTTCTACCGGGGCCCCCTTGTCGATCCCGTGCCACCACCCCCCACGCCACGGGAAGCCTCTCTTCCGGAAAGGCCGGATTCCCCAGGGAATCCCCCCTCCACGCCCACGGAATCCCATCGTCCATGAAGAAATTCGATCCCGTCACCATCCTCGGCTCCCTGGTCTGCATTGTGGCGCTGGCCCTGATTTTCGCCTACAACTGGACCCATACCCGGCGGGCCGCCCAGGCGCCCCAGCCCATCCCCGCCAACCCCGTGGTCAGCCAGGAGGCGACCATGGCCGCCCCGCAGGACGCCCCCGTTGTCCCCGGAGAGCCCGCCGCCCTGCCTCCTTTCGTCCAGCGGGAGCCTGTGCTCCTCTCCCTGCCGGAACTCATGGAAGTCCAGGTGGACCCCATGAAGGGGGGGGTGACCAAGGTGACCCTGGCCAACTACCATTGGCAGACAGGGGACCGGAAAGGCCCCAGGGAATCCGTGGCCATGGGACGGGAGAAGGTCCCCTTCCTCTCCCTGAACCTCCCGGGCAGGACCCTCCACGAAATCGCCGAACCCACCATCGCCCAGGACAGCCTCACCCTCCACCGCGCCACCGCGGACAGCCTCCTCCGGGTGGATGAATCCTGGAAGGTGGACGCACAGGGACAGCCCAACGCCTACTCCCTCCTCTATACCCTACGCTTCACCAACGGAAGCACGCAGCCCGTGAGCCTGGGACGCACCGCCGTCTCCTGCGGCGCACTCCCCGATTTCCTCGCCGGGGACGAAGGAGGCTCCTTCGCCTCCAAATACCTCTCCGGCTGCGTCGCCTACGGACGGGCCGCCAAGGGAGACGCCAAGACCCTGGACATGAAGGCCATCTCCCGGAAACTGACCCCCGCCAAAGTGGCCCAGTATGAAACCACCCCCGCCAACTGGGTGGGCGTCTCCTCCAAATATTTCCTCTTCGCCCTCCGGAACCTGACCGTGGACGGCTCCCCCGCCCCCTTCCCGGGCTTCGCCCCCCGCCAGCCCCAGGAACTCCTCCCCCAGGAATACTTCTCCGCCGAGGCCCTGTTGCCCGAGGTCACCCTGGCCCCCGGGGAGAGCGTCACCTTCACCATCACAGGCTACTCCGGCCCCAAGAGCCTCCAGATGCTGGAGCCCATGGGCCAGGGCCTCCCTTCCATCCTCAACATGGACCTCTTCTTCTTCTGGCACTTCGACTGGATGGGATGGCTCTGCAAGATGCTCCTGAAGGCCCTCAACGGCATTGCCGGATGGTTCCCCCCCTCCTGTGCCTACGGACTGGCCATCATCCTCATCACCCTCCTGGTGAAGGTGGTCTTCATGCCCCTGGCCTGGCATAGCACCAGGAGCATGAAGAAGATGAGCGCCCTCCAGCCCCAACTGAAGGTCCTCCGGGAAAAATACAAGGAAGACCCCCAGAGGATGTACTATGAACAGAACAAGCTCTTCAAGGAGAACCAGGTGAGCCAGACCGGCGGATGCCTCCCCATGCTGGTCCAAATCCCCGTCTTCTTCGCCATGTTCAACACCTTCCGGGGCGCCATCGAAATCCGTAACGCCTCCTTCCTCTGGGTCGCAGACCTCTCCATGCCCGACCCCGTCTTCGGACTCCCCATCCATCCCCTGGCCATCCTCACCGGAGTCACCATGCTTCTCCAGCAAAAACTCCAGCCCATGCCCGACCCCAGCCAGGCCAGGATGATGAACATCATGTCCCTCGTCTTCGTGGTCTTCTTCTACAACATGCCTGCGGGACTCACCCTCTACATGACCGTCAACCAATTGACCTCCATCGCCCAGATGCTCCTCTTCCGCAGATTGGAAAAGAGGGCCTCCCTGGGCAAGGCCCCCGCAAAGGCCGGCAAGCCCGCCTGAACCACGGCCCACCCCATTTCCACAGAAGACCATGCAACCAGACCAACCCAAGGACCCAAAGACCATGACCCCACAGGAACTGCAGACCCTCGCCAAGGAAACGCTGGACCAAATGGTCCGTGCCCTGGGAATCCAGGCGGATTGCCAGATCCTGGCCGAAGATGACAACGAACACTTCGCCATCGACCTCCAAACACAGGAGGCCGCAAAGGTCATCGGAAAACGGGGACAGACCCAGGAAGCCCTCGAACTCCTCTTCAACCGAATCCTCAAACGAAAGGACGAAGACGCACCCTGGATCCCTGTCCAGGTGGACGGACGAACCACCGGAAAGACCGGGGACGCCCCCAAGCACACCAGGGACGGGAAACGCACCATCCTGGACGACGAAACCGTGGACCAGCTCACCCGCATGGCCCAGGATTGCGCCAAGGAGGTGCGGCACTGGAAAAAGAGCCGCCGGCTGGGTCCCTATCTCCCTGCCGAACGCAGAATCATCCACACCACCCTCAAGGATGATCCCCAGGTGGAGACAAACTCCATCCCCGCTCCGGAAGCCGGCGAGCGCATGAAATACGTGGAAATCTCCTGGAAAGCCTAACGCCGGCTCCATTCCCACGCCAGGATTCCCCGAAAGGGGAGGGCGCGTTCCTTGTCCCCACTATTGTGGCTTGGCCGAATGCCGCAGCGCCTGGCCACCCCATCCACAGTAGTGGTCGCCTCCGGAGATTCCCTGCATGGCGGGGCATCCCCTCCTCCGCCAGCGGTTTCGGAAAGAGGAACACTGGCCCAGGCAAAAAAAACTCCCCGAAGCCCTTTCGAGCCCCGGGGAGTTTTTTTTCGCCTATGCCCCCTTCTTTGCATCCCATTGCTGGGAGGCATTCCTTTGGTCGGTCGCCCAGTCGACGACCATTCCGCCGGTGTTCGGATAGTCGGGAGCGCAAATCATGTTGCGCCCCCGGCATCGGATGACCCT
Source organism: Lentisphaeria bacterium (assembly GCA_016302725.1). GTDB lineage: Bacteria > Verrucomicrobiota > Lentisphaeria > Oligosphaerales > Oligosphaeraceae > UBA1724. The sequence goes on along the minus strand of JAEDNB010000001.1, from coordinate 7,563 downwards.
GAACTCCTTGACCTTGAATTCCTTTTGGGAGTGAATGTCGAAGAAGGTGTCGTTCAGTTTCGGGACTGGCCCCTTGAAGGGCCACAGGGCCCGGAGGACCTTCTGCTTGTCCTTTACCGGGATGACGTATTCCAGATCCACCGTACCGATGGCCGTCTCCAGCTCCCGGATTTCCTATTTCAGCGGCGGCTCCGGATCCCAGAGCAAACAGTAGCAATCCTTCTCTCCGACGGAGATCTCCGTCGCGCTGTTGACTCCTCCGGAACACATTGCGTATTTTGGGTTTTCCATGACTTCTCCTTGCGCCTGCGGTTGTCTTGATGGCAGGGGAGCCGGGCGCCGGGGCTTACCTGCCATTCCTTATCCGTCAGAACTCCCTGCCGCATTCCCGAAAGTGACCCTCCGGGAATATGGCCCGGGAATTCCGCCGGCTTCCTTTGGCAAGTTCATCCTCAAAACACCCTCCAAAAAAAGAAGAATTCCTTCTCTCGCCAGAAAGAGGAACTTGTAATCCCCCCACTTCTATTTTTCGGGATTACCTAACACTTCATTCGCCATATTTTTCCTGGCCTCGTCCAGCATCCCCCTCTCCGGCAGGGCCATGCCGAGCCTCAATGGACTCCCTCCCGATGGCCCCTGCCAGCCTTTGCCCTACCCCCAAAGGGAAAGGCCAGGCATCCTGCTTTTCCCAGGAGCTGGACTCTCCCGCCAAGGCACGCAAGGCAGACCACCACCGTCCCCTTTTCCAGCCCGGCGACAGTATGTACCTCTTATATTAAGCACGTTTTCCCTCCCCACCCCCCCTCTTTCCCCCTCCCCATGCTTTCCGGCAAATACATCATCGTCGGCGCCGTGGCCGACGACCCGTTGGCTCTAGATATCGCCCACTATATGCACCAGGAGACGGACATCTCCGACATCCTGGCCTACAAACAATTCGCCAACTCCGAGTTCTGCCCCAGGTTCATCAGCGACGAGGCAGATTTCGACCACATCGGATACGCACTCAAGGGAAAGACCGTCATCATCGTCTCCTCCTGCAGCGGACAACACACCCGAAACGCCCGGGCCATGCGCACCTTCCTGGTGGCACGGGCCGCAAAGGACAATGGCGCAGAGCATGTCATCCTGGTGGAACCCGACCTCTTCTACAGCGCCCAGGACCGCGGCCCCCGCCCGGAATACGGACACGTGGCCTTCCAACGCACCCCCAGCGACTACAAAAAGTTCGACGGACAGCCCTGGAGCGCCATGCTCTACGCACAACTCCTCAAGACCAGCGGCGTGGACGCCGTCCTCACGGTCCACAACCACTCCGTGGCCGTGGCCGAACTCTTCGAAAAGCTCTTCGACGGAAACTTCTTCAACCTCTCCCCCGCGGAACTCTATGCCAGCTACCTGGCAAACCACGCCAGCCTGACCCAGGCAAACCTCTCCGACAAGGGACTGGTCATCTGCGCCCCAGACAAGGGAGCCGCCCCCTTCGCCAAGGCCGTCTTCAATGCCTATGTGAAGGAAAGCACCGGACTCCTCCTCAAAAAGGAACCCAGCCTCCTGATCATGAGCAAGGAACGCACCGGCGAACGGCAAGTGGCCATCAAGGCCGCCGATACCAGCCCCACCGCCCTGGAGGATATCGCTGGACGGGAGGTCGTGGTCTGCGACGACATGGTCCGCACCGGCGGAACCATCGTGGCATGCTGCAAACAACTCAAGGCAGCTGGAGCCTCCCGCGTCCTCTTCGTGGTCACACACTTCAACTCCTCCCAGGAAGTGAAGGAAAACCTCAACGACGATGTGGTGGACGATATCATCACCACCGACACCCTCCCCAATATCCTGAACCGGGATATGCAGGGAAGACTCCGGAAAAAAATGCTCATCCTCAAAATCTCCCGCTGGATCGTCAATGTGCTCAGGAATAAAATCCTGAAACTCAATCTCCCGGAATACTGCCCCGCATATACCGTCGATATCTCCCGGAAAAACCCCTATTGGGCGGAAAACCAGGACCTCCGGGACAATCTCTAGACGACTCCTCTCCAAATCCCGAGAGCGCCCCCGCCGCACACGGCACACACAATCGGCAGGTCCATGCCCTCCACGGACCTGCCGACTCTTTTTTAAATCGCTGCCTTCCAAACCCCAATGAATCCAAACCCCGTTGCCGACACCAGGAGGCCGCCTCTCACAACGCCTTCAAAGCAAAACAACCCATGCCATTCAGGATCGACTGGCAACTACACCCCCTCTCCCCCCCCCGCAAGAAAGCATACTACACTATTAATCTAGAATGCGGAAATCCAAAGGGATAGACCACACCAGATTTTTCCCACGCTATATTATCCGGCGGAAAACCGGGGGTAGGGAGTGTAGTTTAGTAAATCTGTACACAACCTGTACATAACTTGTCAATTTCCCTGTCCATTCCCCTGTTGATAACTTTTGTCTTCCTTCTCCGTACGGGAAATCGACAGGGTTTTCTACAAAATTAACTGTTTTGTCTTCAACGGTTTCCATTTGTCTGTCGACAAAACTGGGGGAGACTACTAATAGTGTTTTTGTCTTTCAATAACAATCACTAGGAGCCTGTCAATGAATTTTCTGGTCAATACGGAAAGGCTGCTGAATGCCATTCGTCGTGTGAGCCCCGTTGCCGGCAAGCCGGCCCTGAACGCGATTTTGAGCCACATCTTGCTGGAGGCGGAGGGGGACGCCCTGCATTTGACGGCATACGACATGGAGTTGCGGATTCGGACGACCATTCCGGCCACGGTGAACGAGGGAGGGGCCATTGCGGTTCCCGCCCAGAAATTCAGCGAAGTGGTCGCCACCCTTCCCATGGGGGACCTGCTGTTCGAGACCCGTGTGGAAGCCCCGGAGGAGATTCGGCTGAAGTGCCTGAAGGCAAGTTACAAGCTGCATGGCAAGCGCGGGGAGAATTTCCCCCCGGCGGATTTCTTTGCGGAAGAGTGGTCCTTTTCCATGGGGGGAAAGGAACTGGTGGACTGCCTGTGCAAGACCTCCTATGCCCGCAGCGCGGATGAGACGCGTCCCCAGTTGAGCGGGATTCTCTTTTCCCTCCATGGGACCATGCGGACCATTGCGGCCACGGACGGGCGCCGTCTGGCCTTGGTGGAGTCTTCCCTTGAGCCTGCTGCCGCGGACCAGGAGGGGCAGGCGGGAGGGGCGCCCGCCCGGGAGGGCGAGTTCATCCTTCCCAGCAAGGTCGTCAAGGAACTGGTCCGCAGCGTGGACCAGAGCAAGACGGTGACCATCCGCCTGGCGAAGAGCGTGGCGGTCTTTGAATTCGGCGAGACCACGTTGACCAGCAAACTGGTGGACAAGGCCTATCCCAACTACCGTTCGGTGATTCCCGGCAGTTTCCGCAACGTGGTGGAGATTCCCCGCCTGGTCTTCATGGAAGTGCTGCGCCGGGTGCGCACCATGGTGAGCGAAAACGAGGAATCCCTCTCCGTCACCCTGTCCATCCAGGAACACTCCATGCGCATCTCCGCCTTCTCCCAGGAATATGGCAATGCAGAGGATGTGATGGACGTGGAACTGAAGGGCGAACCCATTGAAATCGCCTTCAATCCCAATTTCCTCATGGATCCCCTCAAATACCTCTCCTGCGACACCTTCCAACTCAATTACAACGATGGCATGACCCAGATGGAGATGACGGGCGACCCCGGCTTCATCTACATCCTCATGCCCATGCGGGCGGTGCCGCCCTCGGAGGAGCCGGCCCCTGGGGAAGAGTCCCAGGTGGAGCCTTCCCAGGAATAGCCCCAGGGAAATTCCTCCCCTCTCCTCCCCCGTGGGTCCCCACGGGGGGAGGGGGCCTGTCCGGTTGGCCCCTGGACAGATTTTTTCCCCTTTTTCTTGACATTCCCGGGACTTTTGCTAAAATAAAGGAAATGCGGCGGGTCCTGGCATTGCCGTCCCCCCCTGTCCTTGGCGGTTTACTATCCTCATCCCAGCCACCCACCTATGAACTTCGATTCCTGGAAATCCCTCCTCGCCTCCCTGACCCTGGCGACCGTCTCCGCCCTTTCCCTGGGGGCGGGTCCCTTCGGGCAGCCGATGCACGCCCAGGAAGCGGAAGCCGCCTACCAGGAGGAACTCCTGGCGGAGGACGATGAAGAAGGGGAGGAGGCCCAGGACGGCGGGGTGGAGGAAGCCGGGGAAGAGGGGAATTCCCTGGAAGAGATTTCCGGCCCGGATCCCAATGCCCGGGGCGCCGCCACCACTCCGTATATGCATGGGGTCACCGACGGAAAGGCCGAACCCCTGGATCTGGCGGCCCTTCTGGAGCCCCAGCAGCGGGCTGCCTTGGTGGCGCCGGGGGAGACCCTGCCGCCCATGGGAGTGGGCAAGGGGGCGGTCCTCTGCTTGAGCCAGCAGGACCTCCGCCTGGCTAGCAAGAGTCTCGTGGACACCGATTCCCTCAACGAAGCCCAGGGCCAAATCCTCCGCTTCCACATCTGGATCAAGGGAGAGGAGGTGGCCCAGGACGGCAATCTCTGGACGGACGCCCCCGCCCTTCAACTGGAACTCTACGACGACAACGGAAACCTGGTGACCCAGGTTGCCAGCGCCTTCAAGACCCGGGGCACCTTCCCTTGGCACAACTACTACCTGGACCTCCCCGTGCCCGCCGGATTCTTCCTCTCCGGCTCCGGACGCAGCGAAGCCCAGAAGGACCAGCTCCTGGATGTCCTGGGTCTCGCCAGCGAATCCACTGTCATCCAGCCCGGTCTCTACCTCACCCTCCTTGCCCGCGGCACGGGAAAGGCCTACTTTGGCGGACTCTCCTATGAAAGGATTGGACGCAGGGAGCAGAGGGTGCCCAAGGACAGCCTGGACGACGCCACCGCCACCTTCTCCCCCAATCCCGCCTTCGACGAACTGCCCATGCTCCTCTACTATGGGCTGGAAAGCAGGCTCCCCTGGCGCTTCCTGGACGGCAACCACGCCTTCGGCTCCCTGCGCACCCTGGAGGGCCTGAAGGACTATCTCCAAAAGGCGGGGAACGACTGGTTCCATCTCCAGAAGGGGGTGGCCTATCTTCCCTACATCTACTTCACGGCCACCACCTTGAAACTGACGCCCGGATTTGAGGAAGGGTGGCTGGAGAGCCTGCGCTCCCAGTTGGAAAAGAGCCAAGACCCGGCCACGGGCTTCTGGCGGGTGGACGGCACGCCCAATCTCCTGGCCACCGCCGCCCTGGCCCAGCACTGCTTCAGCCCGGCGGCAATCCGCCACGTGGACAGCCCCCTGAAGAAGACCCCGTGGAATGCGGCCGGGGAGGCGGCGGAACTGCGGATGGGCGTCCAAATCATCCGCAACCTGCTGAAGGAGCGGGTGGACGGCACTGCCGCCTGGAATTCCTTCGCCTTCCAAAGCCCGGAACTGAAGAAGGAATTCGGGGAAGGCCGGACGGAATTGATTCCCACTGCCGCCGCCGCACGCCTTCTGGCCCATGCGCGGGATGTCCTGTCTCCCGAGGAGCCGGAGTATGCCCGGGCGGAGGAGGCCTTGGAAGAGGTCTATTTCCACGCCGTGGAAAATTTCCTGGTGCGGGAAGGCAAATACTACGTGTGGAAGGAGAGCAACGCCCCCATCCAGGCGGCGGCCTCCCCTGCGGGCATGCTGGAACTCCTGGATGCCCTGCGGGTGCTGGAGCACCGGGTCAATGAAAACCTGCCCCTGCCCGCCGTCACCTGCCGCCGCCGTCAATCCGCCGGCTTGGACAAGGCGGACGTGACCTGGGCCCATCCCGAAAAGGGGCTGGTGGCCATCCGCATCTATGCCGCCCCCGAGGATGTGAATCCGGCCCTGCTCTCGGAGAAGCACCTGGTGGGCATTGTGGAGAGGGCCAATGCCGCCCCGAAAGCCCAGGATCCCCTGATGCTGGCCTATCGGCTGGCGGAGGGTGGACGCAGGCGCTGGAATGTCCGTCCCGCCGATTTAGGCGCGGAATACCTCTCGGAGAAATTCGCCAATTTGGCCGCCTATCTTGGCGGACCCAAGAACTTGACGGCAGGAGCTGCCGGCGAGAAACCCGTAACCATGAACGTCTCCTCTCCCCAGGCCTTCGGCTATGCCGAGGACGAAGGGGAACAAATAGCCATAAAACTGTATGCAGCGGGGGTGGCCCCCAATGGGGAACTCACCCGTTGCGTACCACTTGATGCCGAAGACTGAAGACTGACAAGACGCTTCCCTCCCGCCTCGCCGCCAGGCGAAACGGGAGGGATGTGGATACCACAGGCACATAGGGAAAGGCGAAGAAGCCAGGCAGGCCGCCTTTGCGGGAAGGCCTCCCCTCGCCCCACCCCTTTCTCCCCGTGCGCCTCCGGCGCCCTGCCTTCCCCCTTCCCCCTGCCGGGGAGGGAAAAGAGGCGCGGCGCCCTCTCGACCCACGCAAAAGGGGATTTTCTCCCCTCCGCCCAGACCTCCGCTCCTGCGCCTTCCCCTCTCTCCCTTTGCCGAAACCGCGGCATGGGCAGGGCAAAAGGGAAGGGCGCTCCACGGGGACGACAGGAAGGAACAGGAAGGAAAACCCCGGGACAGGAATCCGCCCTCTGCAAGTGGATTTTGTTCTTGAACCCAAAACCCGAACCCGTGTGAAACAAGGAGATTCTGCGCCAGCGCCGAAAATTTCATAAGGAAAGAAAGCCGCAGTCGCCTGCCTGCGCATTCCCGCGAAAGAGGGCATGAGGGCGCAAAAGAGCCGATTCCCACGGATTGGGAAACAAGACAACAGCAAAATCCACCCAGAGTTGCGCATATCCACGCAAAGCACTGGCCTTTCCCGGGGCGAAAGCCTCCCCGTCTGCCTGCGACAGTCCCCAGGACGGCGCCGCCTTTCAGGGCGGGGAGAGGAAAGGCCAGGCAGGGAAGAGAAAGAACCGGGCCCTTCGGGCCGGGGGAAGACCAGGGAGCCTCCCATGCCCCGGGACAAAAGGGGGCCAGGGAAAGCCCTGCGGAATTCTTCCTGAACCAGAGGGTGCCCTTCATCCACAGCGTCCCATCATAGCCTGAGCCTTCGGCGGGAGGTTCCATCCATGACCAACCGCCCGTTTACCCTAGTAGAGCTCCTTACGGTGACTATCATCATGACGGTCATCGTGGGTGTGACTGTGCCGGCCTACAACCGGCTCATGACCGGAAATGCCGTCAACTACGGCAACCGGATTATCACCTCCCAATTGAACATGGCCCGCACCAGGGCCTGCCAAAAACGCCGCCCCGTGGCCGTCCTCTTCCCGGACACCACCCTGGACGGAGACTATAACGAAAACCTGGTCGACGCCGTCGCCCTGCGTACCTTCCGTTGCGCCTATGTGAAGAAAGTGGGGGCGGATTGGGTCTTCCAGGAATGGGTGGAGGGAAGCAAGTGGCAGCACCTCCCCATGGGCGCCTTCTTCCCCACCATTGACGCCGCGCAGGCGGATGCCCAGGACACCACCAATGGACTGATTGCCTCCGCCGTGGTCAAGGGGGTCTATGACGGCACCGTGGACCCGGATGTGACCGCCCAGTCGGAGGATG
>JAEDNB010000120.1 GCA_016302725.1 Lentisphaeria bacterium | reverse complement strand
CTATCGCTCCTTGTCCCGGCAGACCCAGAAGTAAACGGCCCAGCCACCCAAAAAACAACCATCCCCCCCTTTCTTGTTCCTCCAATTCCCCCCTGGCTCCATGAAAAAGTCCCTCCTCCTCCTTCTTCTTCTCTTTCCCATGGCCTCCCTTTTCCGCGCCACCGACGCCTACCTGGAGATTCCCAGGGCCACCATCATCCCCACCCTGGATGGCAACCTGAAGCCGGAAGAGTGGAAGGACGCGGTGGAGCTCACCGGCCTCCAGCTGACCAACGACCAGGGACTGGCCCGGGAACAGACTCGCTACTACCTGAAGTGGACCCCGGAGTTCCTCTACGTGGGGGCCTTCTGCCAGGACGCCAATCCCGCAGAAATCAATCCGGAACGCCCCTACAACGACTGCCTGGAACTCTTCTTCATGGCTCCCGGGGAGCAGGATGTGGTCCACTGGCTCTTCTATGCCACTGGCGGCTCCACCCTGGATTACATCGATGCGGAGTATGGCAGCGGATACCGGGGGGAGCCCGGAGAGGTGCAAAGCGCCACCCAAATCGGGAAGGAGGGCTGGACGCTGGAATGCCGCATCCCCGCTTGCTCCTTTTTCCTGGACGCCTTCCCCGACAAGTATCTCTATCGCTTCAATCTCCACCGCTCCTTCAGTGACAACGGCACCCACCGCCCCGATGGAAGACCCGCCGAGTTCAGCAGCTTCCGCTATATCCGGGGACAACTTCTGAAGCCGAGGGACAGCGCCTATCTGCGTATGGGGACGGCTGCGGAAACCCCTCTGCGCATGGAACGGCTGAACCTTCAGGGCATGACCCTGAATGCTCCCGCCGACGCCCAGGTGCTGGCGGACTTCTCCGGAGAAGTGCGGACGGTCTCCCTCTCTCCGGAGGGGCGCTTCGCCTTGGATTTCCCCCAGGGGTGCGACCAGGTCACCCTGCGGGTGTCCCGGAAGGATGGTTCTCCTCTGTTGGTGAACGACTATCACTTCTTCCCTGTGGATGAGGCGTCTCTTCAGGCGCGTCGTGCGATCCAGGCAGCCCAGAAGGGTCTGGGTGTGGAGCCCCGGGGGGCCATGGTTCGGGTCTTCCGGGATCTTCCCTATGTTCCCCAGGGCGGGGAGAAGGTGGAATTGACGGCGGCCCGGAACGAACAGGAGAATTTCCAGGTGGTGCTGTTCACGGGGAAAGAGGCCGTGGAGGGCATCACCCTGGAGGCGGGAGAATTGCGGGGGGAGGGTGGCGCCGTGCTGCCTGCCTCCTGCTGGCGTCTCTTCCTGGAGGAGGAGGCCCTGGCGGATTCCGTGGGCTATCCCAGCGTGCGGGGGGCGGGAGCCTATCCGGATCCCCTCTATCCTCTGGAATCCCCCCTCTCCCTGGCCCCCATGGAGGTGCGGGCCGTGTGGGCGAATCTTCGCATTCCCGAGGAGTCGCCTGCCGGAAAATACCAGGGAGAAATCCGGGTTCTTGCCCAGGGCCAGGAACTCCGGCGGATTCCCGTCTCCCTCCAAGTCTGGGATTTCGCCCTTCCCCGGAAGCAGAGCATGCGCACCGCCTTCTCCATCTGGGAACGGGAAATCTACAATCTCCATTTCGCGGGAACTGGGCGCACCCCTGAGGAGTTCCGGCAAACCATCCACCAATACGCCTTGATGCTTTTGGACAACCGGCTCTCCCCCATCATCTTCAAGACGGACCGGCTTCTGCCCCGGGAGGTCATGGCGCAGATTGGCCCCCTCTACGATGACAAGCAGGAGGACGGCACCTTCGCCTACCATCCCGTCCACTATGATGCCATGGTGGAGGAGTATCTCCAGGGAGGGGCCACCGGCTTCTATGTGGGGCCGGAGGTGCAGCCGGGCGAGTATGAAAAATACAGCGAGGAGGAGTGGTTCCAGCTTTGGAAGGCCATAGGGGATCACTATCGGGAGAAGGGACTGCTGGCGTATGCCTATGCCTATCCCTTTGACGAGCCGGGCAATGAAAACCGGGAGTTTGTGAGCCGCCGGATGGAGATTCTGAAGGAGGCGGCCCCCGGCTTGAAAACCCTTCTGACCGGAGCCTGCTCCCTCATGCCTTCCCGAAAGTTCCGGGGAGTGGATATCTGGGTCCCCCAACTCCACTGGGTCCATTACCGGAATATGCAGGAGGCTCGGCAGGAGGGCAAGGAAGTCTGGTGGTACCCCTGCTCCGGGCCATGGTTCCCCTATCCCAACTACCACCTGGATCTGCCCCCCGCCGCCTGGAGAATCCTGGCCTGGGCGACCTTCAAATACGACTTCGACGGCATCCTCTACTGGGCCACCGCCTTCCTCAACAATCAAAATCCCCGGAGAAACAACAACTACAGCTGCAACGGAGACGGCGTCCTACTCTATGATCTGCCCGACGGCTCCCCCATCCCCAGCATCCGCCTGAAAATCATCGGCGAAAGCATGGAAGACTATGAATATCTGGTCCTCCTCCGGAAGGCCGTGGAAAAACACGCCCAGACCCCCGAAAAGAAAGAACTGGTGGAAAAGGCAAAAAAACTCCTCTCCATGAAGGATATCCTTCGATATCTGGATGACTATGCCCTGGAGGAGGAATCTTTCCAACTCTTCCGCCGGGAGGCCGGACAACTCCTGCAGGAACTGCAGTAGCCAAGGAAAAGGCGCCGCTCCTCCTGCCCCAGGAGGGGCGCCCTTCCCCAAAGAGGGCGGAAATGTCCCGGGAAGACCTTCCGCCCTTCCTGTCTCTCCCAGGAAGGAGAGTATATTAGATACACTTTACCCTTGAATGTAGCGACACATTGAGAAGCCCCCATGAGAGAGAAGAAATATCTTCAGTTGCACCAGTGTTTGCGGGAGCGTCTCCAGGGCATGTTGCCTGGGGAGAAACTGGAATCTGTGCGGGCCTTGCAGAAGCGGTATCAGGTGAGTCTGGCCACTTTGAACAGTGCCTTGAAGCTATTGACGGAGGAGGGGTTGTTGCGGAGCGTGCAATACAAGGGGCTATATCGTTCCTATCCTTCGGCGGAGACGTCCAGCCGGACGGTAGTGTTGGTGTTGCCGGGGCGGGAGGAGCCCCTGTTTCAGCGGATCATCCTCTCCTGCTACGAGGCGTTGAAGGCCCGGAACATCTGCGTGCAGCTTTCCATCTACTGTCTCACCCTGGAGTCGGAGGTGCAGGTCTTGCGGGAGGTGTTGGAGCGTCGTCCTGACGGGGTTCTCTACATGCCCACCACCATTTCGGAGGCATTGAAGGAGCTGTTGCGTTCCTGGGCCTCCTCTGTTCCCCTGGTGCAATTGAACCGTGAGATTGGGGATTCTGCCTTGTCCTTTGTGGGGAACCAGTGTCAGGAGGGGGCGCGTCAGGCCACGGAGATGTTGATTCGGGCGGGGCACCGCCGCATTGGGGTCATCCACGCCAGCAACGCCCATTTTTGCCTGGATCAGCAGGAGCGTCTGGCGGGCTTTCGCCAGGCCATGGAGTCGGCGGGGCTTTCCGTTTCTCCCCAATGGGAGATTGCCTTTGACAGCATGGAACCCACCATTTCCAGCGACGTGGTCACCCTGCTGCTGTCTCCGGAGCGGCCCACCGCCTTTTTTGCCACCAATGCGGTCTTTCTGCCCCAGCTCTTCCAGAAGGCGTCCTTCTGCAACATCAAGATGCCGGAGGAGTTAAGCGTGACCAGCTTTGACCTGGGGGAGGCTTTTTCCAGTTTGCCGCTGAAGGTCTCCCATCTGGCCCAGCCCATGAAGGAGCTCTGCTTCCGGGGGGTGGAGATCCTGGAGGAGATGATGACCTCCCGGGATTTCTCCCCCCGCCGGGAATTGCTGCCTCCCGTCCTCGTTCCCGGGGAAACCTGCCGCCCCCTAAAGAAGAAGGGCGTCTCCTAGTTCGCCTTTCCTGGGGGGCGCCAGATTCTGGAGGGGTAGGGCTAGAGTCTCACCGTATGTTTGCCTGGGGGGAGGCGGGTTCCCTGGGGGAGGAGGGCGGTGGTGTCCGGGGGAACCGTCACCTCGGCCTGAATGCCCTCCGGGGTGCGCTGGCATTGGAGCTGGATCTCTCCCTGGGGGGTGGGGACGCGTCCTTCCAGGGAGGTGAGATCCAGGAGGGCGGGGCGGAGGGTGAATTCCTGGAAACCGGGCTTTTGGGGTTGAATGCCCAGGAGGGCCTCGGAGAAGAAGCAGAGGGGGGAGGTGCCGAAGCCGTGGCAGAGGCTTCCCGCTCCGCCGTAGGCTTCCTTTCCCCGCAGAGAGCCCACACCTGCCTCATAGAGAGTGTCGTATCCGGCTTTGAGGCAGTCGCCCCAGTAGGTGCGGATGCGGGCGAGGGCCTTTGCCTTGTCTTTCTCGCTTCCCCAGGTAGCGGTGGCCTGGAAGATAGGGGCGTGGAGGTAGAGGTCGGGGGAGAGGAGGTCGGGGTTGTGGATGGCTTGGAGGAAGCTTTGCCGGCATTCCGGGGGCGCTTCTCCCGAGAGGAGGGCCAGAGCGTGGGGGAGTTGGCTCACCAGCTTTCCCGGCTTGCCCTGATAGAGCACATTGTCCACCAGGACTCCCCTCTTCCGATCCAGAAAAGCCGCTTCCGTGGCGGCCCGAATCCGTTGCACTCGTGCGGGGATGTTTTCCCGCTGGGGGTCTGTCTGGCATTCCCGGCAGAGGGCCAGATAGAGCTTTTCCGCCGTCATGCGGAGATACTGGAGCATGGATTCCTGGGCGGGGGAGAAGGAGTATCCGTAGAGATCATATCCCCAGTCGTAGAAATTCCAGACCTCGGGAGGAACCTTCACCAGGCCGTCCTCTCCGGTCAGGGCGTCAAAGCCTTCCAGGATTTTCCGGAGATGGGGGAGGGAAGAGGCGACGGTGGCTTTGTCTCCCGTGGCCATGTAGTAGTGGTGGAGGGTCTGGAAGAGGAAGAAGTTGGTGGGGAGAAGGACCAGGCTTTTCCGCAAGTCTCCCTCAGGGGCGGGGCAGACCCCGGGAATCATCCCGTCCTGGGGGCGTTGCTGGGAGAAGGCCAGCTGAAAGGCTCTTTGGTGGATGGGGGAGGCGCCGAAAGCCGCCAGGGAGGCGGCGCTTTCCACCAGGAGATCGTTGACCCAGAAGGCCCGTTCCCGCCAGGGACAGTCTAGGAAGATGTCCGTGGCGCAGCTTTCCAGGGTGCGGCGGCAGAGGGACCAGATTTGAGAGAGGAGGGGGTCGCTGGCCTGGAAACTGCCCCGTTCCTGGAAGGGATAGCGATGGAGATGGAAGCGGGCGCTGTGCAGGCGAATGGGGCGGGAAAAGTGGCGGAAGGTGAGCTGGGTCATGCGGCATCCCCGCTCCCAGACGAGATTTCCCAGTCTGTTCTCCCCTTCCCGGAGAAGGTAGCGGTCAGTGAAGTTGTAGTGCTCGTTGCAGGCGAAGGCCGCCGGCAGCCGATCCCCCTTTTCCCTCCACAGTTCCTCTCCATAGGTCACGTCCACCACCGTGCCGGCCGGGGCGTCCAGAAGCACCTCCAGTCGCCCGATGGCTTCCTGTCCCCAGTCCAGCACCAGGGAGAGACCCCGATTTTCCTGAGGGTCAGGGAGGAGGAGGGCTTCCTGGGTGGGGGGGGAGGAGCACAGGGATTCCGGGTGGAGGAGGCGTCCTTCCGGGAGCGGGGACAGGGGGAGGGCGTTGACCAGGCGTGCGGGGGAAAGGGCCTCCACCTCGGGAGGCACGGGCTCGATTTGGCGGAGGGCCAGGAGACGCAGGGGGGGGATGCTCTCCCGGTGCTGGGGAGGAAGTCCCGTCTCCAAGAGGAGCTTGCGGGCCAGGGGATGGGTGGGGGGCAGGACCCTGGGGGGGAGCCACTCTCCGGGCAGTTCCCCCAACAGCCAGGCGTCGCCGGGAGCCTGGGTCAGATCCCGCCACTCCATGTAGCCTGTCTGGAAGGTGTGGAAAGGCACCTCCCGCCGGATCTCCGGAGCCTGCTGAAGACGCCATTGGGCGTCCGTGCCCAAGATGCCCTCCAACTCTACCCAAAGGGCCGGCTCCCCTGGCGGCGCCAAAAAATTCTCCGTCACCGGAGAGTGGACGATGGCCGCCAAGTGGTTGAGGCCTTTGCGCAGGAAGGGGGCCACAGGGACGCTTTCCCGGAATTGCAGGGCGGCCGTGCCCCGGGAGGGGCCATTTAGCACCTCCTGGCCGTTGAGAAAGACCCGGCAGAGGGCCTGGGCGCTGACTTGAAGGAGAGCCTGGGCGGGCACATCCTCCAGGGAGAAGGAGCGGTAGGCTCGGAAGGTGGCATTGGGCTTGTTGTCCTGGTCAGCCGGGGCGATCCAGGAGGCGGGGAAGGGGGAGGAGGGCATAGAGGCGCGATAGCGTGGGGGCGGGAGGTGGAAATTAGGGGAGCCAGAGGGGGCTGCTCCAGAGGCCGTCCTGGTCATCCTGCCATTGGAAGAAGGCGGCCTGGGCGTGGGGAG
>JAEDNB010000119.1 GCA_016302725.1 Lentisphaeria bacterium | reverse complement strand
TCGATCCTGCCACCCCGCGGGGCGGGGTTCAATAGGAATTCCCCCCGTCCCCCGCCAGAGGGGGTGAGGACGACTCCGGGATGTGCCATTCCCATGGTTGTATGCGCGAGAAAAACGCGCGGGGAAAGTTGGGATCCCCGCTCCCCATCCCGCCATCCCGGGGGTTCCCGGCCTCCACCCCCGTCTATCGATCCTGCCACCCCGCGGGGCGGGGTTCGGGGTGGATGGTGGCAACGCCAAATGGTTTCCCGCGAGACATCCCTGCCCCCCTCTCGTTTTTTTGTTGTGAAAAAAATATCAATAAGAAAAACAGAGAGGGGTTGGGCGGTTACATTAAACTCGTTTTCTGCGGGTGTCGCTGATGGGGATTTTCCCTGGGAGCGGTCCCCTTTTTTTCCTGTCATCGTGCAGGCTATGCGTTTTTTCCCTGCGGCCATCCCGGTTGTTGGCCGTCACGTTACCACAGGTCCCGTCTTTTCCTGTTTTTTTGCGGGGGAGCCGGGGCAATCCAAGGCCCGGGCGCCAGTTTTGGGGCAGGGCGGATATGGAGAGCAAGAACATGGCAAATCGCATCATTCTCAACGAGACCTCCTATTTTGGCAAGGGTGCCATCCAGGAAATCGCCACGGAAATCAAGGCCCGGGGCTGCCAGAAGGTGATGTTGTGCACCGACCCTGACCTGCTGAAGTTCGGCGTGGCCACCAAGGTGACTGACGTGCTGGACAAGGCGGGCATCGCCTACAAGGTCTACAGCGGCATCAAGGCCAACCCCACCATCGAGAATGTCCAGGAAGGCGTGGCCTTCTGCAAGGCGGAGGCCGCCGATGTGATCGTGGCGGTGGGCGGCGGCAGCGCCATTGACACCTCCAAGGCCATCGGCATCATCATCACCAATCCCGAGTTCGCTGATGTGCGCAGCCTGGAGGGCGTGGCCCCCACCAAGAAGCCCTGCCTGCCCATCATCGCCGTCTCCACCACCAGCGGCACCGCCGCCGAGGTGACCATCAACTACGTGATTACCGACGTGGAGAAGCACCGCAAGTTCGTCTGCGTGGATCCCCACGACATCCCCGTGGTCTCCATCATCGACCCGGACATGGTCATGTCCATGCCCAAGGGCCTGTGCGCCGCCACCGGCATGGATGCCCTGACCCACGCCATCGAGGGGTACATCACCAAGGGTGCCTGGGATCTGACGGACATGCTCCACATCACCGCCATCAAGATGATCGCCAAGTACCTGCGGGACTCCGTGAACAAGGACGCCACCGCCCGGGAGAAGATGGCCGTGGCCCAGTACATCGCCGGCATGGGCTTCTCCAACGTGGGCCTGGGCATTGTCCACTCCATGGCCCATCCCCTCTCCGCCCTCTATGACACCCCCCACGGCGTGGCCTGCGCCGCCATCCTCCCCACCGTCCTGGCCTACAACGCCCCCGCCACCGGCGAGAAATACAAGGACATCGCCATCGCCATGGGCGTCCAGGGCGTGGAGAAGATGACCCAGGAGGAGTATCGGAAGGCCTGCGTGGACGCCGTCCGCCAGCTGGGCAAGGACGTGGGCATTCCCCAGCACCTCTCCGAGGTGGGCGTGAAGGAGGCCGACATCGACTTCCTGGCCGAATCCGCCATGAAGGATGCCTGCACCCCCGGCAACCCCAAGGATCCCACCAAGGAGGACGTGGTCGCCCTCTACAAGTCCATGCTGTAAAGGGAAACGTCGCCAGACAGGCCGGAAGGGGGGGGCTTTCCCTTCCCTCCCGGCCTTCCCCATCCCGCCTCCCCCCGTTTTAGGGAGAGGCGGGTATTTTTTCCCTTGTCCCCGCCCCCCTTCCGCAGTCCAAGGTCTTGTCTTTTTGAGGATTGTACCTATAATATCCCCGAGTGTCTTTCGTTCTCCCGTCTTGACTCACCCCACCCCCCTGTTCACCCATGAAGAAAGCCTTCACCCTCATTGAATTGCTGGTGGTCATCGCCATCATCGCCATCCTGGCGGCCATGTTGCTGCCCGCCCTCTCCAAGGCCCGGGAGAAGGCCCGCACCATCTCCTGCATCAACAACCTGAAGACCGTCGGGCTGATGAACGCCCTCTACCAGAACGACTACAACGACTATTTCCTCACCGCCTTCACCCAGTACCCCGACGCCACGATCCAGGGCGCCATCGGCAACCGCTCCCTCACTCCCTGGCAGATCTTCCTCCATGTGGCCTATGGCATGGATGGGAAGGCCTTGGATTGCCCCGCCTCCAACAAGCAGGGCACCGTGGAGGTCATCCGAAAGGGGAAGAGCGGAATCGAAACTGCCCTGAAGGGCGGCTGGGGCGCCGTTGTAGGCCTGGGGAAGAACTTCTCCTACGGACTGAATTTCGGCACCTTCGGCAAATTCCAACTGCCCGTGAACTCCGGGGCCCCTAACTGGGATACTTCCTGCGGTTCCGTCCGGCTGGAAGAGGTGGCCGCCCAGGGAGCCCAGTTGAACCGCCTGATCTTCGTGGGCGATGCCACCTGCCTGGACGAGGTGGATTCCGCCAAACTCTCCCTGCTCAACGGCGGATTTTCCTTCATGATCCAGTTCAACAATGTCTACCCGGACAACGTGCTCAGTGCCGGTTATTACTCCACCCATTCCCGTCATGCCGGCATGACCAACTTCGTCTTTGCCGACGCCCACGCCGAGTCCGTCCGCTGGCAGCAGTATTGGAATGGCAACGACAGTGACCACAAGCCCTACTGGTACCCCCGCCGGAAGTTCGCAAACGGCACCATGGGCTGGTGGAAGCCCTGAGCAACGGGACGCCTGACAGCGGCGCGACACACCACACGCCGCCGCCGACAGGCTCTCTTCTCCGTACGTGGAAGTCTCCGCCATGTACGGAGAAGGAAGCGCAGAGACGCCCCGCGAGCGCGCAGAAAGCATAAAGAGGCCGGCCCATGCATGGCATGGGCCGGCCTCTTTTGTTTTTGCGTCAACACACTGGATTCAAGAATTCAACCCATGCCCGCCGTGGCCTTCTGCACCCGACACAACATGGCGACGGCAGTCCCGCCATCACCCGGCTTACCCTTGGGCTTTCCCACCATTCAGGGAAACCCCCAACCCCGCAGCCATCCCCCCTATTTTCCATGGGAACTCACTCCGATAAATCCAATTATATTGGATTTATGATATTCTTTTTAGATTTTCTTTTGAATGCTTGATTTTTCCGAAAAAGTTCCTATAATTTGAATGCGCCTGGCTCCTTTCGTTGAGTCCCCCTTGTGAAGTCAGGTGATTTTGTGCCGGGCCGAGGTGTGTTTCCGGGAAGGCGGGCGTGTTCCCGTGTTTCCGGGAGGCCGGAGGACGGCGCAAAGGAACCTCCCGGGGGATTCAGGTAGGTGTATTTTGTTTCCCACAACTCTCCCGCCCTCCCTTTGAGCAATGAAAAAATCCTTCACCCTCATTGAACTGCTGGTGGTCATCGCCATCATCGCCATCTTGGCGGCCATGCTGTTGCCTGCCCTCTCCAAGGCCCGGGAAAAGGCCCGCAGCATCTCCTGCATCAACAACCTGAAGTCCGTCGGACTGATGAATGCCTTGTATCAGAACGACTACGACGACTATTTCCTCACCGCCTTCACCCAGTTCCCCGAGGCCTCGGTCCAGAATGCCGTGGGCAATCGCTCCACTACCCCCTGGCAGATCTTCCTTCACGTGGCCTACGGCGTGGATGGCAAGGCCATGGAGTGCCCCGCCACCAACAAGCAGGGCACCGTGGAGTTCATTCGTCGGGGAAAGACCGGCATTGAAACCCTCATCAAGTCCGGCTATTTCGCCACCGTCGCCCAGGCTAAGAACTTCTCCTACGGCATCAACTTCAGTTCCTTCGGCAAGTTCCAACTGCCCTACAATGCGGTCGGCAGCCCCAGCAACTGGGACAATACCTGCACTTGCACCAAAATCGAGGAGATCAGCGCCCAAAAGGCCCAGTTGAGCCGGCTGATTCTCGTGGGTGACTCCACCTGCCTGGATGAAGTGGATTCCGCGACTCGTCCCCTCCTGGATGGCGGAAATTCCCTTATGATTCAGAACAACAACGTCTATCCCGTCCGGGTGCCCGCTGCAGGATACTACTCCGTCCATGCCCGCCACTCCGAACGGATCAACTTCGTCTTCGCCGATAACCATGCAGAACAGGTTACTCCCCAGCAGATTGATATCAATGGGACGGATGGCAAGCCGTACTGGTTCCCCCGGCGCAAGCTTGGCGCCACCAATGGCTGGTATACGCCCTAATCCAGGACAACACGCCCAAAGGGCGTAGATGACCCCGCCAACGGAGGGAAGGCTCCCCACGGCCTTCCCTCCGTTTTTTTGCCCCCATCCCCCGCAAAGCCGACGAAGACGCCTATATTATTCAGTGTTTGTTTAATTGTTAGATTGTTTTTCCTGTTTTCCGGGGGCCAGCCGGCCCCTGGGCGATTTTTCAACGAGAGAGGATGGTTTGGCATGTCGTGTCGCACCCAGATTGGCAAGGAGGTTCTTTCCTCTGTACGAGCCGGCTTGTCCGGGGAGATGGAGCTTCTGTGGATGGCGGAATTCTTCCAGGGTTTTTCCGACCCCACCCGTTTGAAAATCATCAATGGTCTTTTGCTTTCGGAGTTATGCGTAGGGGATCTGTCCGACCTTCTGGGGATGAGTCCCCCGGCCATTTCCCACCATCTTTTCCACCTGAAGCGTCTGCGGCTGGTGGGGAGCCGCCGGGAGGGGCGGCACGTAGTCTACTTTTTGGCGGACAGCCACATTCGGCAGGTCTTTGAACTATGCCGGGAGCACTGCGCCGAAGGGAAGGGAGAGAATCCATGAGCCAGGAACACCACCACCATCATCATCCGTCTTCCCTCCTTTCCGGGCATGGGCACGCCTCCTCCCCGGCGGGGGCGGGAGTGCTTCTGCTTTCCATCCTGCTGAATGTCGCCTACGCGGCGGGGGAATTCTGGGCGGGCGTCCTTTGGAACTCCTCCGGGCTGAAGGCGGACGCCGGGCACAACCTGGGGGACGTGGGGAGCCTGGCCCTCGCCCTCCTGGCCGTGCGTCTCCATGCCCTGCCCCCCAGGGGACGCTTCACCTACGGCCTGAAGCGGGGGACCATCCTTGCCGCCATGGCCAATGGACTCCTTCTCCTGGGGGCGGCCGCCCTCATCCTCTGGGAGTGCCTGGAACGCTTCCGCACCCCGCTCCCCATCCCCGGCGGAAAGGTCTCCCTCACGGCAGCCGCAGGCCTCCTGGTGAACGGGGCAACCGCCTGGCTCCTGGCCGCACGCCGAAAACAAGACCTCAATTTCCGGGGAGCATTCCTCCATATGCTGGCCGACGCCCTGGTCTCCCTGGGAGTCGTCCTCTCCGGCACACTGGTGGCCCTCACCGGATGGACCATCCTCGACCCCCTGGCGGGTATCGCCGTGGCACTCCTCATCGCGGCCTCCTCATGGAACCTCTTCCAGGAAAGCCTCTGCCTCCTCCTGGACGCCGCCCCCAGGGACCTCAACCCACGGGAAATCCAACAGGCCATGGCCGCCATCCCCGGCGTCCAGGCCGTCAACACTCTCCACCTCCGGGCACTCTCCACCACCGAAAACCAACTGGTCGCCAACATCACCGCAACCCCCGACGTAAACCCCAAAGACCTCAAACTCCAAATCCGAAACGCCCTCCATGCCCTCAACCTCCAGGATATCCACCTCCAGATAGACCCCTGATTATATCATTCCTTGAAAATAGGAAATGCCGGCAAAATAGGACAAATCCTGACAGAATCCACAGATTTCCACAAAATCAAGGCAATCCATGGCTTGTGTCGTCAAAAATCCGTGTATATTATACCAAGTTCACAGTTTTTGTCCAGATTTGTTCCCTTTTTCCCTTCCCCTGACCATCTATGGCACGCAGTTATCCCCTTGATCACGTCCGGAACATCGGCATCATGGCCCACATTGACGCCGGCAAGACCACCTGTACCGAGCGCATCCTCTATTACACGGGGCGCACGCACAAGCTGGGGGAGACCCACGATGGTTCCGCCACCATGGACTTCATGGAGGAGGAGAAGGAGCGTGGCATCACCATCATGAGCGCGGCCACCACCTGCATCTGGAACGACAACATGATCAACATCATCGACACTCCCGGACACGTGGACTTCACGGTGGAGGTCGAGCGTTCCCTGCGCATCCTGGACGGTGCCATCGGCCTTTTCTGCGCGGTGGGGGGCGTTGAGCCCCAGTCCGAGACCGTGTGGCACCAGGCCACCAAATACAACGTGCCCCGCATCTGCTTCGTGAACAAGATGGATCGCACGGGCGCCAACTTCTTCTCCGTGGTGGAGCAGATCCGGGAGGTGCTGGGGGCCAACGCAGTGCCCATCTGCATCCCCATCGGCGAGGGTCCTGACTTCAAGGGAATCATCGACCTGGTGAAGATGGTCCAGGTGACCTACAAGGAGGAGAAGACCGGCACCGTGCCCGTGGACGCCCCCATCGCCCCCGAGCACCAGGAGTATGC